>NZ_NEWI01000068.1:0-16238 GCF_002135005.1 Halorubrum sp. SD612
CCGCAGCCCAGACCGCTGCCGTCCCCCAACGGGGCCTGGACGTGGGCGATCTGGGGGTCGGCAACACCATGACCGGCCGCAGCACGGGAACCGGCGAGTACAGCGACTTCGTCACGACGTTCCGCGACCGCTATGAGCGGCTCTCGAAGGTCCTCCGCGGCCGCGTCAACCACCGACCGGCCGAAGCGATCGCGAACATGCCCGGCGGTAGCGACGCCGCGATGATCGGCCTCGTCAACGACGTGCGCTCCACGAAGTCGGGCCACTGGCTGGTCGAACTGGAGGACACCACCGGGACGTTCCCCGCCCTCGTGATGAAGGACAAGGGGCTCGCGGACGTCGTCGACGAAATCCTGTTAGACGAGTGCGTCGCGGTCGAGGGGACGCTCGCCGACGACGCCGGGATCCTCTTCGCGGACTCGCTCCACTTCCCGGACGTCCCCCGGACGCACAACCCTGGCGGCGCCGACCGTCACGTCCAGGCCGCGCTGATCTCCGATGTCCACGTCGGCAGCGACGAATTCATGGCCGACGCGTGGCACAGCTTCGCGGACTGGCTCCACACGCCCGAGGCCGACCCCGTCGAGTACATCCTGCTCGCGGGCGACATGGTCGAGGGCGTCGGCGTCTACCCGGACCAGGACGAGGAGCTGGATATCGTCGACATCTACGAGCAGTACGAGGCCTTCGCGGAACACCTCAAGGAGGTACCGGCGGACACCGAGATCGTGATGATCCCGGGCAACCACGACGCGGTCCGGCTCGCGGAGCCGCAGCCCGGGTTCAACGACGAGATCCGCGCGATCATGGACGTCCACGACGCGCGGATCGTCTCGAACCCGGCGACGGTCTCCGTCGAAGGCGTCGAGGTGCTGATGTACCACGGCGTCTCGCTCGACGAGGTGATCGCGGAGCTCCCGGAAGAGAAGGCGAGCTACGACGAACCGCACAAGGCGATGTACCAGCTGCTGAAGAAGCGTCACGTCGCGCCGCAGTTCGGCGGGCACACCCGCGTCGCGCCGGAGGAGCGCGACTACCTCGTCATCGAGGACGTGCCCGACGTGTTCCACACCGGCCACGTCCACAAGCTCGGTTGGGGAAAGTATCACAACGTCCTCGCGGTCAACTCCGGCTGCTGGCAGGCCCAGACCGACTTCCAGAAGTCAGTCAACATCCACCCCGACGCCGGCTACGCGCCGATCCTCGACCTCGACACGCTCGACATGACGGTCCGGAAGTTCTCGTAAATCGGCCCGGAACGAACGAGCCCCTCCCGACCGCTATCGACCGATCTTTACCCGCCCGCTCGTCGCGTCGTTGAGCCGCTCGCGGAGCGCGTCGACCTGCGCGACGGGCACTCGGAGGTCGAACCGAACCCGCTCGCCGTAGTCGGCGTCGAACTCGACGCCGGACGACTCGATCACCCCCCGGACCGTCCCCGAGTCGTCGTACTCGGTCTCGACGACCAGACTTCGGTGCGGGCGCTCCTCGGTCACTCCCGCCGCGTCGACACCCTCCTTCACGGCGCGCGAGTAAGCGCGCGCGAGCCCCCCGACTCCGAGGTTCGTCCCGCCGTAGTAGCGCGTCACCACCGCGGCGACGTTCCGGATCTCGCGCTGCTGGAGGACGTTCAGGGCCGGTTTCCCGGCGGAGCCGGTCGGCTCCCCGTCGTCTGACGAGTACTCCCTGAGCATCGGTTCCGACCCCCGAGCGCGCTCGGACGGCTCGCCCGCGGGAACCCGGTACGCGGGCACGTTGTGGGTCGCGTCGGCGTACTCGTCTCGGACTGCCTCGACGAACGACTCCGCCGCTTCGACCGTGTCGACCGGCGCGACGTGGCCGAGGAACTCCGACCCCTGGACCTCGAACCGCGCCGTCGCGCGCTCGGCGACGGTCCGGTACGCGTCGGTCACGGCGTCCCCCCGTCGGCCTCCGGCTCTCCTTCGGCTCCGTCCGCCTCGCGACGCTCGACGACCACGCTCGTCGGCGGCGCGAGCCGGAACAGCGCGAGGTAGGCGGCGAATCCGACGACTTCGACGATCACCGCGACGACCGCGAGCGGCTCCGCCGCCAGCGCCGCGGCCGCGCCCGTCCCGTGCCACGCGAGGAACCCGCCGAGGAACGTTCCGAGCGTTCCCGCGCCGAGCGCGTACAGTCGGCGGTACTCGCCGGCCCGCAGCGTCGCGACCGCGACGGCCACCGCGAGCGCGCTCCCGGCGACGAACAGGTACGGGCGGGCGTCCGGGGGCGAGCCGAGCCGCGGCCACGCCCATAGGAGGTGGACCGCCGCGGCGACGACCGCGGCCTGGACGGCGACCCACCGGAGGAGGCGTTTTCTCGGGGTGTCGCGGCCGGCGGCCCCCTCATCTCGACTCGGGTCCGCCCCGCCTAGCGCGGTGTCAGCGCTCATCGAGTCCTCACTCCCACGGGTGGTTCCCGCGCGCGTCCGGCCACAGCGGGTACCAGTACGACTCGTCGTCTTCTAAGCCGAGCTCGCCGTCGAGGACCGACTGGAGCTTGAACTCGACCTGCTGGCTCCGGTCGTTCGTCCCCCGCGGCGCGAACGGGTAGTACGCGCCGCGCCGGAACGAGTAGATCCAGTAGGCCGGGCCGTCGTCGTTCTCGAAGCCGAACACGGCCGCGAGCAGCCGCGACCCGAACCCCTCCTCGATGAACTGGTCGGCCGCGAAGTGGACGCTCGTGACGAGGTCCTCGGGGTCGTCGTCCTCGAGGACGAACCACTGGTACCCGTGGTCGTCCTCGTACCGGTGGAAGCCGGTGCCGGTGTCGATCTCGCCGGCCTCTAGGATCGACTCGACGCTCTCGACCGCGTCGTCGAAGCGAGTGCTGTCCATGCCGGAGAAACACAGGGCGGCCTCGCCGCAGTGGTCGTACCCGAGGTCCGCCTGCATCGTCAGATACGCGGTCGACATCCCGAAGAGGTCCTCGGGGTCCGCCTCGCGGGTCGCGTCGGTCTCGGCGCTGGTCCCGAGCACGGCCCGGATCGTGTCGAAGATACCCATCTGCTCCCCGCTACGTGCGGCGGGGTTTAGGGCGTTTCTCTCGGGTCCGCCGTCGCTGGCCCCTCGATTACTCCTCGCCGACGCCTTCGACTACTCCTCGCCGACGTCCGCCGCCGGAATCTCGTCGACGTGGTCAAGATACGTCAACACTCCTCTAACGTTCAGCCCC
Source organism: Halorubrum sp. SD612 (assembly GCF_002135005.1). Lineage (NCBI taxonomy): Archaea > Methanobacteriati > Methanobacteriota > Halobacteria > Halobacteriales > Haloferacaceae > Halorubrum > Halorubrum sp. SD612. The sequence continues at coordinate 3,193 of NZ_NEWI01000068.1, forward strand.
GTGTTCGCCCGCGCTCGCTCGCGAGTCCAGTAGTCGACGTTGCGACTCGCCGCCTCGAAGTGTTCGACCACCGCGTTGTCGTCGTCGAGCTCCGCGCGCTTCTGCCGGACCGCCTCCACCCACTCGACGTACGCCCGCTTCGCCTCACCGATCAGCGTCGACTCGTAGCTCCGGGGTCCGAAGTGTCCGAAGCAGAGCGTGTCGGGGCCGAGCCGCTCGATCAGCCGGAGGTCCTCGAGGCACTGCTCTAGGTCGAACTGCGGCGGCGGGGTCGTCGGCACCACGTCGTCGACCTCTGGGACGTAGATCCCGGCGGCGTCGGCGGTGAAGACCACGTCCGCCTCCGGCTCGTGGTAGACCGCGTGGTGGGGGGCGTGCCCGGGCGCATCGTGGACGATCAGCTCGCGGTCGCCCAGATCGATCCGGTCTCCGCCGGCGACGCCCGCGATCCGGTCTTCCGGGACGGGCTCCGGCTCCGCGTAGTACGTCCACTGCCCCTCGACCGCCGACTTGGTTCCCGCGACGAGCGCCTCGGGGTCGACGAGGTGTCTGACTCCCTCCTCGGGCACTCGGACCTCCGCGTTCGGGTAGCGCTCGGCGAGGTATCCCGCCCCGCCGGCGTGGTCGAGGTGGGCGTGGGTCGGGAGGATCCACGCGAGCTCGTCGCGGTCGATGCCGATCGCCTCGATGCTCTCGAAGAGGGCCTCTCGGTTCGCCCCCGTCCCGGTGTCTATCACGATCGGTCGCTCGGCGTCGTACACGTAGACGGCGCCGTACTCGTCGGTAGCGAACATCCCGGTGTCGTGGACGTACAGGTCCTCGACGCCCCGGACCGGTTCGAACTCGCCTGCGCGCATACCGGACGAGGGACCCGGGGGCACTTCTAGCGATCGGTCCGCAGGCCGACCGCGACGCTCAGCGCCGGGTCTCACGGGTCGGCGGCGATCGCGCGGGACGGGGCTTATGGTCGCGCCGCCCGAGGGGACGGTATGCGAGTGCTCGTCACCGGTGCGACCGGGTTCGTCGGGAGCCGCCTCGTCCCGACGCTCCTCTCGCGCGGCCACGACGTGGTCGCGCTCGTCCGCGACGCCGACGGCTACGCGGCGCCCGAGAGGGTCTCCGTGGTCGAGGGGGACCTCTTGGAACCGGACACGCTCCCCCCGGCGTTCGAGATCGACGGCGAGACGGTCGACGCCGCGTACTACCTCGTCCACTCGATGGACGGCGGCCCGGGATACGAGGAGCGGGACCGTAACTGCGCGACCAACTTCGCGGCGGCGGCCTCGGCCGCGGGGATCGAACGGATCGTCTACCTCGGCGGGCTCGGTGAGGACCGCGAGGACCTCTCCGAACACCTCCGATCCCGACGCGAGGTCGAGCGGATCCTCGCGGAAGGCGACCCGGCGCTCACGGCCCTCCGGGCCGCGATCATCATCGGCGCCGGCAGCGCCAGCTTCGAGGTGATCGCGGGGCTCGCGCGGCGGCTTCCGGTGATGGTCACCCCGAAGTGGGTAGACACGCTGTGCCAGCCGATCGCGGTCGCCGACGTGGTCGCGTACCTCGCCGGCGTCCTCGCCGCGCCCGAGACCGCCGGCGAAACGCTCGAGATCGGCGGGCCGGAGGTGTTGACCTACGCGGAGATCCTCCGCCGGACCAGGCGACAGCTCGGCGGCGGGCTTCGCATCGTGCGGGTCCCGGTGTTGAGCCCGGGCCTGTCCGCCCGTTGGCTCCGGCTCGTCACCGACGTGAACCCGTACCTCGCGCGGTCGCTCGTCGAGGGGCTCCGGAACACCGTGATCGTCGAAGACGACCGGATCCGGGACCTCGTCCCGATCGAACGCACGTCGTTCGAACTCGCGGTCGCCCGGGCGCTGACCGACTCGCCGAACGCGCAGCGCCCGTGGCTGACGACGCTCCGGGGGATCCGCCCGTGAGCCGCGAGTACGGAGAGACGTGGGTGTACGAGAGCCTCGTCGGCGGCATCCCCGGGCTCGGGATCTCCCGGACGCTGGCGGTCGCGCTCCAGTTCGTGATCTTCGAGGTGGGCGTGGTGGCGCTCGGGTGGTACTACGGGGTCTGGAACGCCGTGGCCGCCGGGACGGTCGCCGTCGTCGTCGCCGCGGTCGGCAGCGTCGAGATGCACCGCTTGGGCGCGAAGAACCGCCTGCTCGGAACCCCTCCGGAACACAAGCGGCTGCTGTTCGGGTCGAGCATCGAGATCGTGTTGGGCGTGCTGGCGTTCATCGCGCTGGTGACGTACCTGTTCGCGTGGGACGGGACCCTCATCAACCGCCTGTTCGGCGCGGACCCGCCGATTCCCGTCGTCTACCTCACGCTGCTCGTCCTTTGGGACCTGACGTACCGCATCGGGACCTCGTGGTGGAGCGCGGTCGTCGCCCTGTGGCGCGCCGTCCACGTCGACCTCCCGTCCGAGGAGCGGGCGACCGTCCGCCGGCTCGACGCCGAGAACATCGGCTTCTCGCTCGTTCAGCTCGCGCTCGTCCCGTTCTTACTCTCCGAGCCCGTGCTGCTCGGCGCGGTGGTGGGGCACGTCATCGCGGTCGCGCTCGTCTGCGGCGCGGCGATCCTGCTCACGTGAGACGCGGTCGCTATCGGCAGCGAGTCCGGTACAATAGCACGGCCGGTATCGAGAGCGCGACCGCTATCGGCGTTCGAGAACGGAATTAAAAGGCGCGGCGTCGCCGCGGCCGCGTCACTTCCCCTGAAGCTCTTCGAACTTGTCGAGGAGTGCCTCCGTGGAGTCGCCCGAGTCGTAGGTCAGGGAACCGGAGTACTCGGGCCGCTCCGCGTCGAAGTCGGCGTCGACTTCGCTGGTCTTCTTCTCGCGACGCTCGTGTTCGGCCTCGTCATAGGCACCCATTGACATGGTACGACTACACTTGGCCGTTTCCTGTAATATACCTGTCGGTAAACGTATCATAGATGATGAAGGTTCGGCCACGTCCACCGGAATCGATTAACCCCGCGACGTGATACCAAACGCCCGTGGCCCAACCCCTCCGATTCAGGCGCTCGCCCGGCCGGTGGACCGCGGACCGGGTCCGGTCGCAGCTCGGCCGTCCCCTCGACGAGAACCTCGGGTCGACCGCCGGGGACCCGTGGTTCGCGCCGCCGCCCGACTACGAGGCGCGGCGGTTCGACATGGACGACGACTCCTTCGCGCTGTTCTGCTGGACCGACGACGACGCCGACCCGCCGGCCGGCGCCGAGGGCGGTCCCGTCGGGTACTGGCTGGGCAACACGGAGACGCCGAGCGAGCTCTGGCGGGCGGACAAGTACGGGTTCGACGAGGCGCCGTATCCCGTTTCTCGGTGGGCACAGCGGGAGCTGCTCGCCGGCCTCCACGACGACGAGCCGTGGCTGGCGGAGTACCCCCACGTCTCGTGGTTCTTTCTCCCCGTGTTCTGCTCGAAGGACGGCGCGGAGACGAGCCGGGCGTTCTTCCGCGACCACGCGGCCGGGTTCGCGGACGCGACCCGCGACGCCGGGACCGGGTTCGTCGAGGAGACCCTCCAGCCTGGGGTGCTCGACGACTACCGCGAGACGATGGCCGGGAAGCTCGGTACCTCCGCCTCGCGGGACCTCGTCCGGATGAGCGCGGCCATCGCCGAGTTCACCGCGGCCCGGATCCTCGCGGACGCGGGGTACGAGGTCACCCCGGAGATCGAGGTGACGACGGGACACTCGCTCGACTTCCGCGCGACGGAGCCCGACACCGGGACCGGTCACCTCGTCGAGGTCACGCGCCCGCAGCCGACCGCGGGGCGGTCCGCGAACGATCCGGTCGCCGCCGTCCGCGACACCGCCGAGACGAAGACCAGCGGACAGCTCGCGGCCCACGCCGGCGGCGTCACGCTGTTCGTCGACTGCTCGTCGTTTCCCGCCGACGAGTGGGCCGCCGTGCGCGAGGCCGAACCCGCGGTCCGTCACAAGCCCGCGGTCGTCTACCGCGCCGAGCCGGACGGGTCGATCGAGGGCTATCGGAAGGGGTCGGTCCCGCTCGACCTCTCCGGGGTCGTCGACGGCGTCTCGTAGCCTCGCGGGGTTCCGCCGAGCCGAGCTCTCTCCCTCGCAGCGGATCGGCGACGCTCCGCGATCGAGTTCCAAAAAAACGTGCGTGGATCCCGCGCGGTTCGCCGCCTCAGAACGAGACGGGCGAGGGCCCGTCCTCCGCGTCGGTGGTCGGGTCGCGGTCCGAGTAGAACCGGCGACCGACGCCGCGGTGACAGACGCCGGCCCGGAGCGTGGTGAACACGTCCTCCGCGTCTTCGAACGTCTGATCGCCGAACCGCTCCAAGACGTCGCCGAGCCGCTCGGACCCGTTCGCGAGCTCTACGGTCGCGTTTCCGTGAGCCGCGATGATCTCCTCAGAGGTGGTCGGGTACTGGTGCCGTTCGAGTCGGTCGTCGACGCCGTTCAAGCGCATCAACAGTAGGGAGCCGCCAGCAGTTCTTAATGATTGTCCATGTACGACCTTAGTCGGAGGGGATACCTTATATTGCCTTATATCGGGCCTGCTCCGGTTCGACGGCCCGGTCCGATCGGTCCCCTCGAACCGCCGTCGCTTAGTGGCGCGCCCGACTACTCGCCGGTATGCCCGCCGCCTCTGACGACCGCGTCGTCGCCGACCTCCACGCCCACACGATCCTCTCGGACGGCACGATGACGCTCGACGAAGTCCCCGCGGCCGCCCGCGAGGCCGGCGTCGACTGGGTCGCCGTCACCGACCACGACAGCGTTCACCCCGAGATACACGCGCCGGTCGTCGAGCGCGACGGCGTCCGGATCGTCCGCGGGATCGAACTCCGCGTCGACGCCGGGTTCGGGCGGCTCGACCTTCTCGGCTACGGCGTCGAACACACCGACGCGCTCGACGCGGAGATCGACCGTCTCCAGCGCGACCGCCGAGAGCGCGGCGCCGCCATCCTCGACGCGGTCGAGGAGCGACTGGGCGTCGACCTCGACATCGAGCCCCGCGCCGGGCTGGGGCGACCGCACATCGCGCGGGCGATCGACGAGTCGGAGGCCCCCTACGACTACGCCGGGGCGTTCGACGAGCTGATCGGGAACGACGGTCCGTGTTACGTCGCGCGCGACGTGACGCCGCTCGACGAGGGGCTCGACCTCCTCGACGACGCCTGCGCGCTCGTCGGCCTCGCTCACCCGTTCCGGTACGAGCGCGTCGACGAGGCGCTCGACGTCGCCCGCGAGTCGGCCGCGATCGACGCGGTCGAGCGTTTCTACCCCTACGGTCGCGCCGTCGACGACTCGCGGATCGACCGCCTCGCCGCCGAGGCCGACCTGCTCAGAACGGGCGGGACGGACGCGCACGAGCGGACGCTCGGCGTCGCGGGCTTGACGGCGTCGGCGTTCGAGCCCGTCCGCGATCGGCTCCCCGAGGCGGTCCCGACAGACGGGTCCGCGACGGGCGACTCCGCCGCCGCGGCGACGCCCGACGAACAGGATTAAGCCCGCGCCGGACCGAGGGCCGGGTATGCGGTGTCACTACTGCGACCGGGAGGCCACGTACGAGGCGGAGCAGGGCGGCGTGGTCGTCGGCCTCTGCGAGTCCCACTTCAAACAGCGCGTCGAGGAGTTCGCCGAGTCGGACGAGCTCGCGGAGCTCCGCGACCGGATCGACGTCGAGTCCTCCGAGTAATCGGCCGGAGACGAACGCTAAAAGTCGGCGGGACCCGAACAACCGGTATGGACCTCACGGACCGGCCCCGCCGCCTCCGGACCGACGGCGTTCGCCCGCTCGTCGCCGAGACCGACCTCTCCGCGTCGGACCTCGTCGCCCCCGTCTTCGTCGACGCCACGACCGACGAGCGCGTCCCGATCGAGACGATGCCCGGCCACGAGCGCGTGCCGGTCGACGAGGCGGTCGACCGGGTCGCCGAGGTCAGCGACACCGGCGTCGAGGCCGTCATCCTCTTCGGCGTCCCCGAGTCGAAGGACGCGTCCGGGAGCCGGGCGTACGCGGACGACGGCGTCGTCCAGCGCGCGATCCGCCGGATTTCCGCCGAGACCGATGTCACCGTCATCGGCGACGTCTGCCTCTGTGAATACACCGAGCACGGACACTGCGGCGTGATCGAGGAGAGCGCCGAGTCGGATCCGACGCTCACCGTCAAGAACGACGAGACGCTGGACCTGCTGGCGCGCACCGCAGTCTCGCAGGCCGACGCGGGCGCCGACGTGGTCGCTCCCTCCGCGATGACCGACGGGCAGGTAAAAGCGATCCGCGAGGCGCTCGACGCGGCGGGTCACGAGGAGGTGGCCATCCTGAGCTACGCGGCGAAGTACGAGTCCGCCTTCTACGGCCCCTTCCGCGACGCGGCCGACGGCGCCCCCGCGTTCGGTGACCGACGCCACTACCAGATGGACCCCGCGAACCGCCGCGAGGCGCTCCGAGAGGCCCGCCTCGACGCCGAGCAGGGCGCCGACGTGCTGATGGTGAAACCCGGCCTGCCCTACCTCGACATCGTCGGCGACCTCCGGCGAGAGTTCGACCGTCCCATCGCGGCGTACAACGTCTCCGGCGAGTACGCGATGCTCCACGCCGCCGCGGAGAAGGGGTGGCTCGACCTGGAGGCGACCGCGCTGGAGTCGCTCACGGCGCTCAAGCGCGCGGGCGCGGACCTCATCATCACGTACTTCGCCGAGGACGTAGCCGATCAGTTATAAATAGACTCGGGCAGGAGTCGACGCGTTTCCCGACTATCCACCTCGGCGCGCGCCTCCGAGCGGTCGCCACCGGCGGCCGCGAGGAGCGCGTGCGATGGAGTCGCGAAAGGAGGCCGACGAGGCCGGGGAGGCGTGAGGCCGCGGGGCGGGGCTTCGGCGGTGTTCGCTCAGATCGAGACACCGGCTGTTGTTTATACCCAACCGATCGAGCGACCGGAACTGCTCACACCACCTGCTCGCCGTCGTCGTCGTACACCTCGATGGCGTCGACCGGGCACGAGCGCGCCGCGAACTTCGCGTCGAGCTCCTCGCCGTCGGGCACCTCGACGACGAACAGGTCCTCGTCCTCCTCGGTACTCCCCGCTAAGTCGGCCTTTCCGTCGTTCAGGTCCTTCTCGAAGGCGTCCCACTCGGCGACGCACTGGTACATCCCGACGCAGGTGTCGCGATCGAACTCGACGTACATGCTCACCTGTTCGGCGAGCCGATACAAAGCGGTGACGACGAGACGTGTAGGGCTCCGGTTGGTTCTGATTCGATGACTGACTCAGATTCGACGGTCAATCCTCGGTAACTACCTCCGAAGCCCCGGCCTCGTCGCTCGCTTCGCTCCCGACTCCAGCGAGAACCGAAGATGCTCCGGCAGCCGGCGCGCAGCGCCGGCGACCTCGCGCGCGTGCGGCTCACAGCCTGACGGCTGTTCGTCGGCACGCGTCACCGCAACCCATCTCCGACACCGACCTCCTCCCTCGGTTTCCAACGGCCGACCGCCCTTCTTAAGCGTCGCAGGCACCGATCGCCGCGTATGACCACGGTCTGGCTCGTTGACCGGCAGTTCGACTCGAAGGGGCTCGTGCGGCTCACCTACGCCACTGAGGACGGCAAGCGGATACACACGAAGGAGCTGGCCGAACAGCGGCTCGTCACCGGTGGCGGGATCACCGCCGGCCGCGAGGTCGACGAGACCGCGTTGGGGGAGACGCCCGCGGACGAGGTCGAGCGGTTCGCGACGGAGGCGTCGAAGATGGCGGCCGACCACGACCTCGACGACACGGTCTGAAGCGCTCGGCGTGCGCCGATGTCCCGCACAACCGAGCCCGTTAAGGGGGAACCGGCGGAATGTGTGACCGAAATGCCTAGTGGTGAGTACGACCCCGACGCCGTCGAGCCGCGCTGGCAGCGGCGATGGGTCGACGAGGAGACGTACGCCTATTCCGACGACGACCCGGTCGACCCGAACACCGTCTTCTCTATCGACACGCCCCCGCCGACGGTATCGGGCAGCCTCCACATGGGCCACCTGTACGGGTTCACCCTCCAGGACTTCGTCGCGCGCTTCGAGCGGATGAACGGTGGGGAGACGTTCTTCCCGTTCGGTTACGACGACAACGGCATCGCCTCCGAGCGGCTCACGGAGGACGAGCTCGACATCCGGCATCAGGACTTCGAGCGGCGCGAGTTCCAAGCGAAGTGCCGGGAGGTCTGCGCCGACTACGAGGAGCAGTTCACCGAGAACGTCCAATCGCTCGGCGTGTCGGTCGACTGGAACCACACGTACCAGACGATCGAACCCCGCGTCCAGCGCGTCTCGCAGCTGTCGTTCGTCGACCTGTACGAGCAGGGCCGGGAGTACCGCGAGAAGGCCCCCGCGATCTGGTGTCCCGAGTGCGAGACGGCCATCTCGCAGGTCGAGACCGAAGACGACGAGCAGGCCAGCCACTTCAACGACATCGCCTTCACCGTCGCCGGACGCGACGGGAACGACGAGGTCGCCGACGAGTTCGTTATCTCGACGACGCGCCCCGAACTCCTCCCCGCGTGCGTCGCCGTCTTCGTCCACCCGGACGACGACGAGAACCAGGACCTCGTCGGCGAGTCCGCGGAGGTCCCGCTGTTCGGCCACGAGGTGCCGATCATCGCCGACGAGCGCGTCGACATGGAGACCGGCTCCGGCATCGTGATGTGCTGTACGTTCGGCGACCAGAACGACATCGAGTGGTACCAGGTCCACGACCTCGACCTCCGGGTCGCCATCGACGAGTCCGGCCACATGACCGACCTCGCCGGGGAGTACGAAGGGCTCCACGCCGACGAGGCGGGCGAAGCGATCGTCGAAGACCTCGGCGAGGCGGGCGCGCTGCTCGACCGCCGCGACATCACCCACACGGTCAACGTCCACGAGCGCTGCGGGACGAGCGTCGAGTTCCTCGTCACCGAGCAGTGGTACATCGAGATGCTCGACAAGACGGACGAGTACCTCGAGATCGGTCGCGAGATGGACTGGTCGCCCGAGAAGATGTTCACCCGGTACGAACACTGGGTCGAGGGGCTCCAATGGGACTGGCTCATCTCCCGTCAGCGGTCATCCGGCATCCCGTTCCCGGTGTGGTACTGCGAGGGTTGCGGCGAGGAGGTCATCGCCGAGAAGGCCGACCTCCCGGTCGACCCCCTGTCGGACGACCCGCCCGTCGACGCGTGCCCCGAGTGCGGGCACGACGCCTTCCAGCCGGAGGACGACGTGCTCGACACGTGGGCCACCTCCAGCCTCACGCCCCTCGTCAACGCCGGCTGGGACTGGGACGACGAGGCCGAGGAGTTCACGATGGAGCGCCCGGAGCTGTACCGGTTCGACCTCCGACCGCAGGGCCACGACATCATCAGCTTCTGGCTGTTCCACACCCTCGTCAAGTGCTACGAGCACACCGGTGAGGTCCCGTTCGAGGAGACGATGATCAACGGCCACGTCCTCGACGAGAACCGCGAGAAGATGTCGAAGTCCGTCGGCAACGTCGTCGAGCCCGAGGCGGTCCTCGAGGAGTTCCCCGTGGACGCCACGCGCTACTGGGCGGCCGGCACCGCCGTCGGCGACGACTTCCCGTTCAAGGAGAAGGACCTCCGCGCGGGCGAGAAGCTGATCCGGAAGCTGTGGAACGCCTCGAAGCTCGTCGAGTCGCTCGCGCCGGAGCCGTTCCCGGCCGAGCCCGAGGGAGGCCTCCGCGAGCTCGACCGCTGGCTCCTCGCCGAGCTCGACGCCGAGGTCGAGCGGCTCACCGAGCTCCTCGACGACCGTGCGTTCTCGAAGGCCCGCGACGAGCTTCGGAGCTTCTTCTGGAACACGTTCTGTGACGATTACCTCGAGATCGCGAAACAGCGCGAGGACGACGCGGCGGCATACACCCTCCGCACCGCGCACCGACGGTTCCTGAAGCTGTTCGCCCCGCTCCTTGCGCACGTTACCGAGGAGCTGTGGCACGACATGTACGCCGACGCGGTCCACGGGGCCACACCCGAAGGGGTCTCGCTCGCCGACGGTGCGAGCGACTCGATCCACCTCGCCGACTGGCCCGAGCCACTCGGAATCGAGGCCGACCGCGACGCCGGGACCGCCGCCACCGCCGTCGTCGGCGCGCTCCGGAAGTACAAAAGCGAGAATCAGCTCCCTCTCACCGCCGCGCTCGACGCGGTGGAGGTGTACGCCGACGTGCGGGGCTTCGAGGACGACATTACCGGCGTGATGCACGTCGACGACCTCGCGGTCCACCCCGACGGCGACGCGCCCGTCGAGACGGTGATCACGGGCATCGACCTCGACTACGCCACCGTCGGCCCGAAGTACGGTAATCAGGTCGGGGACATCGAGGCCGCTCTCGCGCAGGGGGAGTACAAGATCGACGGCGACGAACTTCACGTCGCGAGCGTCACGCTGGTCGACGACGAGTTCGCGGTCGAAGAAGAGCGGCAGTACCAGGGCGAGGGCGAGCTGCTCCAGGCCGACGATGTCGTCGTCATCGTGCGTAACGCGGCGTAGCCCGCCCCCTCCTTTCGCCTCTCGACCCGCTCACAGGTCCGCGCCGACTGCGTCCTCGATCGAGTCGAACTCGTCGCGTTCGAGCAGTTCGAGCAGTCCCTCGTTGATGTCACGCGCGAGGCTCGGCCCCTCGTAGACGAGCCCCGTGTATAGCTGGACGAGCGAGGCGCCGGCCCGTATCTTCTCGTAGGCCCCCGCGGCGTCTGAGATCCCTCCGACACCGATCACCGGCACGTCCGTGCGCTCGGCGACGAACCGCACCCGATCCGTCGCGAGCGATTCGATCGGCTTCCCCGAGAGGCCGCCGCGTTCCGCTCGGTTGTGACTCCGCACCGAGTCCGGCCGCGATATCGTCGTGTTGGTCGCGATGACGCCGTCCAGATCGAGGTCGTCGACGACCCCGAGCGCGTCTTCGACCGCTGGCTCCGGAAGATCCGGGGAGAGTTTCACGAGGAGGGGGTCTGCGCCCGCGTCGTCCAGCGTCCCGAGGATCCGCTCCAGCGCGTCGCGGTTCTGGAGCTCGCGGAGTCCCGGCGTGTTGGGACTGGAGACGTTGACGACGAAGTAGTCGCCCGCGTCCGCGACGCGCTCGTACGTGTACAGGTAATCGTCCGGGGCGTCCTCGAGCGGTGTCGACTTCGACTTCCCGATGTTGATCCCGACCGGCACGTCCGGGAGCGGGTCGCGATCGAGCCGCTCGCCGACCACGTCAGCGCCCTCGTTGTTGAACCCCATCCGATTGACGAGCGCCTCGTCCTCGCGCAAGCGAAACAGCCGCGGACGGGGGTTCCCGGGCTGCCGCTCGGCGGTGACGCCGCCGACTTCGACGTGACCGAACCCGAGGGACGACAGCGCTCGCGGCACGTGTGCGTTCTTGTCGAAACCGGCGGCGACACCCACTGGATTCGGGAATTTCGACCCGAACGCGTCGACCGCGAGCCGCTCGTCGCCGACCACGTACCGCTCGGCGAGCGCGGCGGAAACCGGAGTCCCCTGAACGCCGCCGAGGAGTCCGTGGATCAGTCCGTGTGCGGTCTCCGGCGGCAGCCGGAACAGTGCTGGCTTCAACAGGTCATACGCGCCCATCGTGCGTGTCTCGTCACGAGTGACAATCAATCCGCCGACCGCAGTCCGCGTCGCGACCGCTCGGCGGCGTCCTTGCCGACGAAAATCCCGCGGGTCCGCGTCAGAAGTCGTGTTCGAGCTGCTCCGGGTTCGCGTCCGCCTTCTGGATGATTATCTTCCCGTCTCGGACTCGGACGAACACCTCGTCGCCGATTTCCATGCCGGCGACGGCGAGTTCGTCCTCGTGAAGGTTCACGTGGACGTTGTGGTACTCCCCCTCGTCGTCCTTGGCGCCACTGGGGCTGAGCTTCTTTTTGCGGACCATCGCGGGTGTACTTGTCGCACTTCGCCATAGCAGACACATAAGTGTTGTTTACGCGTATTCGTATGCCCGACGAGCCAACCGCGCGGGTGCGTCGTCGGCTCCCTTGGCCGATCGACTCCCCGGCTAGTCGACCGACTGGCAACTCCCCTCCGACTGTTCGTGTGAACACCGTCTCGCGCTCGCCGTCCGCCTGAAATCCTCCGCGGGTCGGTCAACTCGTCTCGTCGGCGTTCCAAACCGCTAGCAGCGGCCGAGACAGTATATAAATGTTGTGCCGCACAGCTTTCATTTCCCCGATATATTTATTACACACTGTGTGCTGGTGTCACATGGAGGCAAAACCATGGTACGTGAAGACGGTAAGCGAAACTTTGCCCTTCGAGAGGAAGACGGATCGGAACCGAGTGAGTTCTCGGGGAACATGCCGCGTCAGGCGGCACTCAAGGCGGCTCGAACGCTCGAGCCGGCGCCTTCGGAGGAGGAGGCGCAACGAACGACGCTCCGTCTCCGTGAAAAGGGGACGCAGAAAGTCCACGAGTACGAGGGCTGGGCGTGGAAGGACAACGCCCCCGAGGTCGACGAGGCGGACGACGACTTCTGGCTCAACGACCTCAACGACATCACTAAGGCTAACGTCTCGAAGCAGGGCATCGAGTACCTCGACGAGGAGTAGCTCCCGGACGCTCCGGTTCCGATCTCTCGTTTTCGGTACTGCTCGACCGGAACAGTCCGGGCTTGATCACTACACCGGCACAGAGAACTCGTCTCGGATAGACGCTGCCGCACATCGATTCGATCCGGTCAGTTATCACTGTTTTACGCCATGAAACCGCATGACGTAGTGGAGTTGGTTCGACGGGGTTAAGTATACCCCGGGCATTCGAAGAAATGCGAAGAACGCAACGCGGACTCGGGCCGTTCAACTCGGCCCGGTTTCGCTGGACCCGTACCGTCTCGATGGGTTTATGACCCGTCGCCCGGTACGTTCAGGTCCGCGAAGGATGAGGATCGCACCCCCTGCGCTCCGGCGTAAGCGGCGATCTGATGTGAGCCGTGGTCGTTCGGTGTCATCCAAGCCGCTGGATGGACCGGACACCACACAGACCAATGCAATGGTGTGTCAACCTTCGTCTCAACCGA
>NZ_NEWI01000069.1:0-16150 GCF_002135005.1 Halorubrum sp. SD612
GTCGCCCGCCTCGGCGCGGTCGACCGCCGCCGCGAGCGCGTCCGCCACGTCGTCGCCGGCGGTCACGCGGTCGACCGCGCCGAGGCGGGCGACTGCGTGCTGCTCGTCGGCTCGCTGTTCGCCGTCGCCGCGTCCGGGAGCGCCGCAGCCGTCTCGGCGTGGTCCTTGTCGTGCATCGCCGCGTACACGAGGTGGAGGTCGTCGTAGTCGTACTCGGCGAGCGTCGCGGCGAGCGTGCGGGCGGCCGCGGGGTTGTGCGCGCCGTCGAGGACGGTCAGCGGCGCGGTGTCGACCACCTCGAACCGGCCGGGCCACGTCGCCCGCGCGAGGCCGTCGCGCACGTCGCGGTCGTCGAGGTCGGTTCGCAACGCTGCCGCGGTCCGGTCCGCGAGCGCGACGGCGACGGCCGCGTTCGTCGCCTGATGGCGCCCGACGAGCGGGATTCGGTAGGTGCCCTCGCGCTCGCCGGCGAGCGCGACCTCGGCGTCGGTGGCGCTGACGCGACCCTCGTAGCTCGCCGCGAACGCCGGCGGGTCGTCGGGTTCGGCATCGCTATCGGTGGGGTCGGCGCCCTCGTCGCGCTCGTCGGGTTCAGCGTCCTCGTCCCTATCGTCGGCTTCGGCGTCCTCGTCGCTATCGTCGGCTTCGGTGTCCTCGTCGCTATCATCGGGATCGGCCGCCTCCGACGCGCCGTCACCGACCACTCGCGTCACCGGCGCGCCCGCCTCGCCGGCGACCTCGCGGACCACGTCGAGCGCCTCGCCCTCACAGGCGGTGACGAGCGGCGCGTCGGGGTGGGCGATCCGGGCCTTCGTCCGGGCGATCTCGGCGATCGTGTCGCCCAGCACGTCGGTGTGTTCGAGCGAGACGTTCGTCACGGCGGTCGCGACGGGGTCGACCGCGCTGGTCGCGTCGTACTCGCCGCCGAGGCCGACCTCCAGGACGGCCACGTCCACGTCGCGCCGCGCGAACTCGCGGACGGCCATCGCCGTGACGACCTCGAAGAAGGTGAGCGGCTCGCCGGCGGCCGCCCGGTCGATCAGCCACGGGCGCACCGCCTCGACGAAGTCGGCGATCGCCGACTCGGTCATCTGCCGGCCGTCGACGCGGACCCGCTCGGCGAGCGCGGAGAGGTGCGGCGAGGTGTACAGCCCCACCGACAGCCCCGCCTCCCGGAGGACCGACTCGGTCAGCCGCGCCGCGCTGCCCTTCCCGTTCGAGCCGGCGATCTGGACGAACGGAACGTCCGCCTGCGGGTCCCCGAGGTGCGCGAGCAGCGCCTCCACCCGATCCGTGCCGGGCTTGACCGAGAAGCGGCGGAGGTCGAAGAGGAACGCCGCCGCCTCGTGGTAGTGCATGTCCCGTGAGTCGGCGGCGCGTCGCTTAGACGTAACGGACCTGACCGGGAGAGCGGGCGCGGTGACCACGACCGCGCCGGAGGGGCCGACACCCCTGCGTCGACCGAAAAGTAACCCTTACGCGCGCGGCGGCCGCAGTCGATCGCATGGACGAGACAGCGACCGCCGACGCCGCCGCGGGAACGGCCGCCGACGGGGCCGCGGCCGACCCCGTCGTCGCCGGCGAGGGGGTCCGGAAGGAGTACGGCGAGGTCGTCGCGCTCGACGGGGTCGACCTCGACGTCGCGGCCGGCGAGGTGTTCGGGCTCATCGGACCGAACGGCGCCGGGAAGACGACGCTGGTGCGCGCGCTCACGGGGACCACCGAGGCCGAGGGCGACCTGCGCGTCTTCGGCGAGGCGCCGGCGGCGGTCGACCCGGCCCGGATCGGGCTGCTGCCGCAGTCGTTCGACCCGCCCGCGCGGCTCACGGCTCGGGAGCTGGTCGACTACTACGGCGGGCTGTACGACGCGGCCCGCGACACCGAGTCCGTCCTCGATGACGTGGGGATGGCGGACGACGCCGACACCTGGTACGAGACGCTCTCCGGGGGCCAGCAGCGGCGCACCTGCGTCGCGACCGCCGTCGTCAACGACCCCGACCTCCTCTTCCTCGACGAGCCGACGACGGGGATCGACCCGGCCGGCCGCCGGGCGATCCACCGCCTGATCGAGCGGCTCGCGGCCGGCGGGACGACCGTCTTCCTCACGAGCCACGCGATGGACGAGGTCGAGCGGCTCGCCGACCGGGTCGCGCTGCTCCGCGACGGGCGGGTCGTCGCGAGCGGAGCCCCCGACCGACTGGTCGCCGAGCACGGTGGCGCGCCCCGCCTCGACGCCGACACCGCGACGGCGACGGGCGAGGAGACCGTCGAGCGCGTCGCGGCCGGCGTCCGCGAGCGCCTCGGGGACGACCCGACCGTCGAGGCGACCGACGGCGGGCTCCGGGTGCGCGGCGTCCGCCCGGAGGCGATCGGGGACGCGGTCGACGCGCTCGACGCGGCCGGCGTCGCGTTCGACTCGCTCTCGTGGTCCGAGCCGTCGCTGGAGGACGTGTACCTGCGGCTCACCGGCGAGGAGTACGCGCGGCGGGGCGGCGCGGCGGAAGCGACCAAGGCCGTCACCGACGGAGGGGAGCGATGAGCCGCCTCGGGCGGGTCCGGACGGAGGCGGTCGCGGCGGCGCGCTCGTTCACGCGCCGCCGGACGGCGGTGTTCTTCACCTTCTTCTTCCCGGTCATCCTCGTCGTCATCTTCGGCGCGCTGGTGCGGACCCAGCCGACCGGCGGCGGCCTCTTCGCCGAGCCCGCGGGCTACTACATCCCCGGCTACCTCGCGGTCGTCGTCCTGTTCACGCCGCTGTCGCGCGTCGGGTCCGAGATCGCGCGCCACCGCGACGGCGGGCGGTTCGAGAAGCTCGCGACGACGCCCCTCTCCCGCGCCGAGTGGCTGCTCGCGCACACGCTCGTCAACGTCGGGATCATCGGCGCCGCGAGCCTGCTCATCCTCGGGCTCGTGCTGGCGGTGACCGACGCGACGCTCATCCTCTCGCCCGCGCTGGCCGTCCTGCCGGTCTTCGTCGCGGTCGCGGTCGCGCTGTTCTGCGGGCTCGGGGCCGTCCTCGGCGCGCTCGCCGACTCGCAGGACGGCGTGATCGCCGCGAGCAACACGGTCGCGCTCCCGCTCCTCTTCCTCTCCGAGACGTTCGTCACCCCGTCGCTGCTGCCGGCGTGGTTCCGGCCCGCGGTCGCGGCCTCGCCGCTGACGTACTTCGCGCGGGGGACCCGGGCGATCACCTTCGAGGGCGGCGCGTGGACCGGCGACCTGCTGGTGTTGACCGCGCTCGCGGCCGTCTTCCTCGCGGTCGGCGCGTACGCGGTCCCGCGCACCGAGTGAGGGCTCGCCTCCGAGGCGGCGTCGGCGCCGCGGTTCGGAACCGTTCATTTATGGTCACAGCCCGCGCATCCGTGAACCGAGAGGAAGGCCGTTGACCACCGTTCACTTCACCTGTCCGGATTGCGACCAGACTATCGAGGTCAACGACGCGATGCGAAAGACGATCCTCGACACCGGCTGCCCGGTGTGTACCGCGGCCGCGGCCGAGGAGCACTTCGCCGTGACCTGTGAGTAGCCGCCACTGGGCCCCTGCGATCGACACTCGTTGACACATCGCGTCCGCTTGCTGTGCCTTTTTGCGTCGACCGCGACAACCGTTCGGCGATGACGCCCGAACTCGACGAGATCGACCTGGGAACCGTGCCGCTCGGCCGAACCGGCCTGCGGACGAGCGAGCTCCAGTTCGGCACGTGGCGGTTCGGCCGCGTGACCGAGGCGGGGAACGTGGAGATCGACGAGGAGCGCGCCCACGAGCTGCTCGACGCCTACGAGGCGGCCGGCGGGCGGTACATCGACACCGCCGACGTGTACGGCGGCGGCGACTGCGAGCGCTGGATCGGCGACTGGCTCGCCGAGCGGGACCGGGAGCGCTACACGATCGCGTCGAAGGTGTACTGGCAGATCCGCGACGGCGACCCGAACAGCCGCGGGACGAACCGCAAGAACGTCCGCCACCGCGTCGACGCCCTCCTCAACCGGCTCGACACCGACTACATCGATGTCCTCTACATCCACCGCTGGGACGACGAGACGCCGGCCCGCGAGCTGATGAAGACGCTCAACGGGCTCGTCGAGTCCGGCAAGGTCCACTACCTCGGCGCCTCCACGCTCCGCCCGAACGCCTGGAAGGTCGCCCGCGCCAACGCGATCACCCGCAGCGAGGGGTGGGAGCCGTTCACGGTGCTCCAGCCGCGGTACAACCTCGTCGACCGCGAGATCGAGGGGGACTACCTCGAGTTCGCGCGCCAGCAGAATCTCGCCGTCTCCCCGTGGAGCCCGCTCGGGCAGGGCTTCCTGACGGGGAAGTACGACCGCGACGCGGACCTCCCCGACGACTCGAAGGCCGCCGAGTCGAGCCGCTTCCAGGAGGCGTACCTCACCGAGGGGAACTTCGACGTCCACGACGAGCTGGACGCGGTCGCCGACGAGGTCGGCGCGTCGCCCGCGCAGACCGCGCTCGCGTGGCTCGCGCACCGCGACGGCGTCACCGCGCCCATCGTCGGCGCCCGGACGGTCGACCAGCTGCGCGAGAACCTCGCGGCGGCGACGATCGACCTGTCGGACGAGCAGGTCGACCGGCTGACCGCGGCCAAGCCGGGGCCGTACGACGCGCTGTAGAAGGGAACGGGGGCTACCGCTCCGCGCAGTAGTCGACGAAGTTCCGCAGGATCGTCAGCCCCGTCTCGCCGCTCTTCTCGGGGTGGAACTGCGTGCCGAACACGTTGCCGGCCTCGTTGGCGACGACCGCCGGGAAGTCGACCCCGTAGTCGGCGGTGGCGACGACCGCGTCGGCGTCGTCCGGCTCGGCGTAGTAGGAGTGGACGAAGTAGGCGTACTCGCCGTCGACTCCCTCGACCAGCGGATGCTCCCGCTCGACTTCCAGCTCGTTCCAGCCCATGTGCGGCACCTTCCGGTCCACCTCGAAGCGCACGTTGGTACCGGAGATCAGGTCGAGTCCGGTCACCTCGCCCTCGCCCTCGTGGTCGGCCTCCTCGCTCGTCGTCAGGAGCATCTGCATCCCGAGACAGATCCCGAAGAGGGGGCGACCGGCCTCGGCGTGGTCGGTCAACGCCTCGCGCAGCGGGCCGGCGTTCTCCATCCCCTCGCGGAACGCGCCGACGCCCGGGAGAACGACGCCGTCGGCCGCGGCGAACGCCTCGGGATCGTCGGTGATCTCGACGGTCGCGCCCGCGCGCTCCAACCCCCGAGTCGCCGACCGGAGGTTCCCGAGCCCGTAGTCCACGAGCGCGACGGACACGTCGCGGTCCGGTGGAGATTCGTCCATGGTTCCGGTTCGCGACCGCGGTGGAAGTCAGTTTCCATCCGTGAGGCGTTGCATAGCGGTACGTAGCCGTACGTATATTTGAACAGCAACACTTTTGATAGAACAGTAAAACCCACACACGTACTCCTCATGGAGCGACGACGCCAATTCCTCAAGATCGCGGGTGCGGCAAGCATCGTTGGACTGGCCGGCTGTAGCGGCGGCGGCAACGGGTCGGACGGCTCCGACGGCATGAACGGCTCTGACGGGTCGGACGGCTCCGACGGGTCGGACAGCGAACCGGAGATGACGTTCGGCGGCGACGGCACGATCGACTTCGGCATCTCGCCGTCCGTCCCGCAGGAGGACCTCAACGTACAGTACTCCCCGCTCGAAGAGCACATCGGGAGCTACCTCCGGGAGAACTACGATGTCCCCAGCGACCTCAGCGTTGAGGGGACCATCGGAAGCAACTACAGCGCCATCATCCAGTCTCTCGGCCAGGGGACGCTGGACATCGCCGAGACCGGGCCGTTCGCGGCCGCCCTCGGCGTGAAGACCGGCAACGCGGAGGTCATCCTCCAGCGGTACGGCTACGGCGGCTGGACGTACAAGAGCATCATCGCGACGCCGAACGACAGCGACATCACCGCGCTGTCCGACCTCTCCGGGAAGACGGTCGCGTTCTCCGACCGGCTCTCCACCAGCGGCGCGCTGTACCCGCTGTACAGCATGTCGAGCCAGGGGGACCTCGACGTCGGCGAGCTCCCCGAGGGCAACGGCTCGCAGGCCGAGTTCGACGCCCGCTTCGCCGGCGGCCACGTCGGCTCGTACACCCTCCTCGAACAGGGCCAGGTCGACGCGGCCGCGATGGGCGGCTTCGTCCGCGACACGAAGACCGGCCCCACGCCGGACGAGTGGCAGGAGGTCGCGACTACCCTCCACGAGGACGAGGGGCTCCCGCGCGCACCGATCGTGGTCTCGCCCGAGCTCGACGACGACGTGAAAAGCGCCATCCAGGAGGCGTTCCTGGAGGGCCCGGACAGCATCTACTACGGCGCGGACGGCGAGGACGGCACCGGAGACGACCTCTGGTTCAGCCGCGTCCGCGGGGCGACCCAGGACGACTACCAGTCCGTCATCGACGTCGCCGACGAGCTCGGCGTCGGAACCGACATCTTCAACCAGTAGATCCCTCATGGTCCCCCAACTTCGGATCGTTTTTCACACGATCGGTCTGTTTTTGGACAAACTCACACCTCATGCCAACGATCGAATTCGAAAACGTCAGTAAAATATACGACGAGGACACCGTCGCCCTCGACGACGTGTCGTTCACCATCGACGAGGGGGAGTTCGTCATTCTGCTCGGTCCCTCCGGTGCCGGCAAGTCGACGATGTTGCGGGTGTTGAACGGGCTCACGGAACCCACCGAGGGGTCCGTTCGCATCGGCGGCGAAGAGCTTCAAGGGAACCGCAGCGGGGTCGGGATGGTGTTCCAGGAACACTACCTCATCGAGAGCAAGACCGCGTTCGGCAACGCGCTATCCGGGGCGCTCTCGCGGAACGGGCTCCTCCGGAGCGCCCTCGGAATGCACGACGACGCGGACAAGCGGACCGCCCTGGAGGCACTCCAGACCGTCGGCCTCCTCGACGAGGCCGGGCAGCGCGCTGAGTCGATGAGCGGGGGACAGAAACAGCGCGTCGGGATCGCCCGCGCGCTCGTCCAGAACCCCGAGATCGTCCTCGCCGACGAGCCGGTTGCCAGCCTCGACCCGAAGGCGGCCCGCGACGTGATGCGCTACCTCAAGAAGGCGGCGACCGAGCAGGACCTCACCACGATCACCAGCCTCCACCAGGTGAACATCGCGCGAGAGTTCGGGGACCGGTTCCTCGGGATCCGCGGCGGCGAGGTGATCTTCGACGGCGACGCCGACGACCTCACCATGGACGAGATGGACCGGATCTACTACGGCGAAGCCCAAGGCGGCAAGACGGTTCCGACCGGAACGAGCGGCGACGAACTCGGCGGGAGCGACGCCGACGTCGACGCCGCCGCCGACGGGGGTGAGCGGGCGTGAGCTCGCCAGACTCGGCGATCGACGACCAGTTCCGCGCGCTCGAACGGCTCCGCCGACTCAAATACCTCCTGTGGGCCGGGCTGCTCGCGGCCGTTCTCGGCGTCACCTACTGGGGTCTCGGCTTCATCGGGTTCCAGCCCAACGTCGTCGCCGGGCGGCTCCCGGGGATGTACGAGTTCATCTCGACTGGCTTCTTCCCGCCGGACTTCCAGAACTTCACGATCTACACCAAAGACCAGGGGATCAGCGGGCTACAAGCGATCCCCGCGAGCTTCGGCGACGGCGGCGCCCACATCATCGAGAGCTTCCAGTCGTCGCGGCAGTCGCTGGTGAAGGCGAGCCTCGTGACGCTCCTGCTCGGCATCATGGGCACCGTGTTCGCCTTCCCGTTCGCGCTCGTCCTCGGGGTCCTCGGGAGCGAGCGCGTCACGCCGTTCCCGTTCAACTTCATCTTCCGGGGTACCCTCAGCGGGATCCGCGCCATCCCCGCCATCGTCTGGATTTTCCTGTACATCCCCATCGGCCCACCGGGACAGGTGACAGCGGTGCTCGCGATCGCGACCGACAGCATCGGGAACCTCGGCCGCCTGTTCACCGACGACCTCGAAGAGATCGAGGAGGGGCCGATCGAGGCGATCCGGTCGACCGGTGCGTCGGGCACCCAGACCGTGAGCTTCGGGATGTTGAGTCAGGTCTCCCGCTCCTTCATCGCGTGGACGCTGTACATCTTAGAGATCAACACCCGGATCGCGATCTCGCTCGGCGTCGTCGGCGCTGGCGGGCTCGGACTGATGATCCGGAACAGTCAGGACCTCTTTGAGTTCCAGCAGACCGCCGCGGGGCTGGTGATGGTGTTCATCGTCGTCCTCGGCATCGAACTCATCTCCTCGCGCATCCGCGCCCGGCTCCGGCCGGGCGAGCACGAGGGGAAGGGGCTCATCGAAGCGATCCGCGGCCTGTTCGACCCGAAGAAGTGGCTCGGCGTCGGCAACCGCCGCGACTGAGCCGACTCAGAACTCGCCGAGCCGCGACTGGCCGTCGCCGCCGTTTTCTCCCCGGTCGCTGACGCCGCTCAGTTCGGCCGCCCGGGCGATCGTCTCGAAGAAGCCGTCGCGCTGACTCCGGTCGTACAGCGTCGCTGCGGGGTGGACGGATAACAGTACGCGCCGCGACACGCCGGCGAGCCGCGCGTCGACCACGTCGCCGGACTCGCCGGTGATCGCGACCGAGCGGTCGAGGAGGTGTTCGCTCGGCACCTTCCCGAGCGTCACGATCAGCTCCGGGTCGAGTCGGTCGATCTCGCCTTCGAGGTACCCGCGGCAGTTCGCCAGCTCCTCGGTCGTCGGGTCGCGGTTGTCCGGCGGTCGGCAGCGCACGCAGTTCGTGATCCGCACGTCGGCGCGGGCGAGCCCCGCGTCGCGCAGCGCCTCGTCGAGCACGTCGCCGGACCGCCCCACGAACGGCTCGCCCTCCTCGTCCTCGGTCGCGCCCGGCCCCTCGCCGACGAACAGCAGGTCCGCGTTCGTCGGGCCGACGCCGTCGACGATCCGGCTCCGCGACTCCACCAGCGCCGGGCACCGCTCGCAGGATGGCACTCGGAGGTCCTCGTCGAGCGCGGAGCCGTCGCCGCCGTGTTCGCTCATGCCCACGCCTCCGGGCGCGGTCGTCTAAGTAGCGTCGGTCGAACGGGCCGCACGCCGAGCCCCGCCTACTCGGCCGTCGCCGCCTCACGGTGCGCGCTCGCGGCGAGCGCCGCGATCCGGAGGGGCTCACAGCGCCGGAAGCCGTCGCGAGTGAGTCCCCGGATCGCCGCGGCGGCGCGCTCCGGTTCGATACCGACCGCGCGGACGAATCGGGGCCGATCCGAGTCCGGGTCGCCGACCGGAACGCGGGGCGGAAGCGACCGGTACGCGGCGAGCCGGTCGGCGAGGGCCTCGCCGTCGAACGCGCCCCGGAGCGCCGGTTCGAGCCCGGGGCTCGCCTCGTAGCTCACGGCGTAGACCGGGCGGTCGAGCGTCTCGGCGAGTTCGTCGAGGTCGAGGAGGTTGAACCACGCGGGCGCGACCCCCGCACAGACCACGTGGCGGACATCCTCGCGGGCGAGCGTGCGCCAGCAGTCGATCACTGCGTCGGTCGCGTCGGTGCCGCCGACGGTACACCGCGCGAACGCGAAGCCGTCGGGGGTCCCGTCGGCGCGAACGACGACGCCGGCCCCGTGGCTCGCGTCGCGGGCGTCAGAGAAAGCGACGCCGAGCGCGCGGCTCGGCGTGGTCACTCACGCGTCCTCGGACTTTATCTCCTGGAGCCGGTCGAGAAGCTCGTCGTTCGAGGCGCCGGGTTCGTAGTCCACGGACCCTTGGTGGGTCTCCTGGGCAGCCCGGACGCCGTCATCGTCGTCGAAGTCCGCGTCCAGGTCCTGATTCTCCTGTTCGGACTCGTCGTAGCTGCCGAAGCCCATTTGTGTGTGACAGTAACAGGGGGTGAGTGATAAATCCACGGCCGTCAGCGGACCCGAGGGGCTCGCTGGGGTGCGACTGTACGCTTTTGTCGCTCCGCGAGCGAGTGGAGGCATGGAGCCGATCACCGTCACCGCGGACGCGGAAGAGTTCACCTGTAACGCGTACCTCGTCGTCGGGGACGAGACGACGCTCGTCGACGCGGGAACGATGCCCGGCGTCGAGGACGCCGTCGCCGACGCCCTCGCCGACGCCGGCGTCGACGGCCTCGACCGCGTCGTGATCACGCACCAGCACCGCGACCACGTGGGCGAGCTCGGCGCGGTGGTCGAGCGCTTCGACGCGGAAGTGCTCGCGTACGCCGATCACCCGCTCCGGGACGCCGCGCTCGGGGACGGCGACGAGGTGGTGGTCGGCGACGAGTCCTGCGAGGTCGTCTACACCCCCGGACACGCCGACGACCACGTCTCGCTCGTCGGCGCAGAGCGGCTCTACTCGGGCGACGTGGTGGTGTACAACGACGGCGCCTTCGACGACGGCTCGTTCGGCCGGACCGACATGGCCGGCCAGTCGCGCGAGCGCCTGATCGAGAGTCTCCGCGAGATCCTCGACCGGCTGCCCGACTCCACGGATGCGATGTTCCCCGGCCACGGCGACATCTACCGCGCCGTCGACGGCCCGGAGACCCTCCGCGAGGTGATCGAGCGCGCGACGGAGCGCGCCGAGCGCCGCGAGCCGAAATACCCCGACGGGTGAGCGGGAGCCGGGTTTAAAACAGAGTGACGGCGAGACCGACCACCGACTTCGGCGCGCGCCTCCGAGCGGCCGCCTTCGGCGGTCGCGAGGAGCGCGTGCGAGGGACGCGGTGAGAGAGGGGTGACCGAAGGGAGCCCCGAGCGAACCGCGAGGCTGGGGCGGAGCGAGGCACACGCGCGGCTGGCGGTCAGGAGGAGAGTCCGCGAGAAGGGCCGTGAACGACCCGGAAACGCCCGGGTTACGCCGCGCGGCGCTCGGTCGCCTTCGGGCGGAGCTTGGTGTAGCCGCACTTGCGGCAGCGCTCGGCCTCGGAGGCGTTGCGGGCGTTACAGCGCATACAGATCTGTCGGTCGAGCATGCGACGTTCGGCGGCGTCGAAACTGGCCATACGGCTACTGTGCGGGCGGTGCTGTAAAAGGTTGCGAGACGCCGCGACGGTCGCGGGAGGAGAGGCTAGTCGGCGAAAGTCCTGGTCAGGCGCCCGCTTCCGAGAGGGCGGCCTCGATGTCCTCGCGCTGCGTGACGCCGACGAAGCGGTCGACGACGCCGTCATCGTTCTCGACGATGAGCGTCGGGAGCGAGCGGACCTGGTACTGGTTCGCGACGTCCTGCTCCTCGTCGACGTCGACCTTCTGGAGCTCGAACGCGTCGCCGAGGTCTTCCTGGATCTCCTCCAGGATGGGGTCTTGGGTCTTACACGGGCCGCACCACTCGGCGTGGAAATCCAGCAGTCGAACGGTCATAGTCGCGGTCAACTACCGCCGGGCCGCGCATAAGGGTTTCCCACTTGTGCGTGCGCGCGCTCGGCGGCGGCTCGACCGGGCGACGGCGCGACGGTGGCGCGAACACGGTCCGAACGACGAACGAAACGTTTAGGACGCGTCGCCGTCCAGAAGCGGACATGAGTGGTTCCAACTCCGGCGGGCTGATGTCCAGTGCGGGACTGGTCCGCTACTTCGAGAACGAGGACCGGAACGCCATCGCGATCGACCCCAAGACGGTCCTCGCGTTCTGCGTCCTCTTCGGCGTGTTCGTCCAGATCCTCTCGCTGACGGTCGCGTAACGGCCTCGCCGTTCCCGTTCTGCCGACGCACCGATCCCGAGTCGACCGGTCGCGTAGCGCGCCCTTTTTCCACGCGCCCGCCCCACCGATACGTATGAAAGCAGGCGTCATCGCCGTCCAGGGCGACGTGGCCGAACACGCCGCCGCCGTCCGCAACGCCGCGGCCGCCCACGACGAGTCCGCGGAGGTCGTCGAGATCCGAGAGTCGGGGGTCGTGCCCGACTGCGACGTCCTCCTGATGCCGGGCGGGGAGTCGACGACCATCTCGCGGCTGATCCACCGCGAGGGGATCGCCGCGGAGATACGGGACCACGTCGCGGCCGGGAAGCCGATCCTCGCCACCTGCGCCGGACTGATCGTCTGCTCGACCGACGCGAAGGACGACCGGGTCGAGCCGCTGGGGCTGGTCGACGTCTCCGTCGACCGCAACGCGTTCGGCCGGCAGAAGGACTCCTTCGAGGCGAAGGTCCCGGTGACCGGCCTCGACGACCCCTTCCACGCCGTGTTCATCCGCGCGCCGGCCATCGACGACGTGGGCGACGGCGTCGAGACGCTCGCGACCGTCGACGGGCGCCCGGTCGCGGTGCGCGACGGGCCGGTCGTGGCCACCGCGTTCCACCCGGAGCTCACCGACGACCCGCGGATCCACGACCTCGCCTTCTTCCCCGAGCGGGAGGTGGTCGCGTGAGCGATCCGGCCGAGGGCGAATCGAGCGCGGACGAGCCGCCCGAGGCCGTCCTCGACGAGCTGTTCGCCACCATCGAGTCGCGCAAGGAGGAGCTCCCGGAGGGGTCGTACACCGCGTCCCTGTTCACCCACGAGAAGGGAGAGAACGCGGTCTTAGAGAAGGTCGGCGAGGAGACGACTGAGGCCATCCTCGCGGCGAAGGACGACGACCGCGAGGAGCTCACCGCGGAGAGCGCCGACCTCGTCTACCACCTGCTCGTGTTGTTCGCGATGAAGGACCTCGACGTCGACGACTTACGCGCTGAGCTCCGCGAGCGGTTCTGAGTCCCCGCGGCGGTCGACGCCTACCGCTCCCGTTCGAGTTCGCGGTCGATCTCGTCGACCTCCTCGGTCTCCAACTCCTTGCCGATGCGCCGCTCGAACTCCGCCTCGCTGATCTGTCCCTCGACGTACTGCTTCCGGAGGCGGTCCTGACGGCTGCTCCCGGCGTCGACCGAGGTCGACGAGGCGGACTCCGAGCCGATCGAGTCGAGCGACGGCGAGCCGCCCTCACCGAGCAGCCACGAGCCGGCCTTGTAGGCGACGTAAACGAGCCCCGCCAGCACCGCGAGCGAGACGACCCCGGAGACGATCGTCCAGACGAGGCTCACGAGCGCGGAGACCACGCTGACGACGATACCGACCCCGATCAACACCGCGATCGCGATCGCCGCGTAGTAGAGGGCCTGCTTCCCGTCCATACCCCGGAATCGGGCTGCCGGCCGCAAATACCTTCTCCCGGAGACGGCGTCGCGCGGTTCGGTCCGTGCCCCCGGACTTTTGTCCGTGGCGCCGAACGTCAGACGGTGAGACCGCCGTGTGCGACGCCGCCCCGCCTGGATCCGACGCGCGGACGGAAGCGACCCGCAGAGCGATGCTTCGGCGGAGCGGGGCGCTCGCGGTCGGTGCGGTCGCGGCGACGGGGTCGGCCGCCCTCGCCGGTTGCGCCGGGCGCGGGAGCGGCGATGCCGGCGGAAACGACGGCTACGCCGCGGGGGCCGACGCGGCCGCCGGTAGGGGGGACCCTCCGCTCGTCGCGCACCGCGGCTTCGCGGCCGAACACCCGGAGAACACGGTCGCGGCTATCGAGGCGGCGACGGCCGTCGTCGACCGGGTCGAGCTCGACGTGCGCCGCTGCGGCACGGGCGAGCTCGTTGCCTTCCACGACGCGACGCTGGGGCGGGTGACGGACGCGACCGGTCGCGTCGGCCGGACCCCGGCGGGGCGGCTCGCCGAGCTCTCCGTCGAGGGGTCGGGGGAACCGGTGCCGACGCTCGCCGCGGCGCTCGACGCCGTGCCGTCGGACGCGTGGGTCCTGCTCGACCTGAAGGAGCGCGGCGTGGCGGCCGACGCGGTCGCGGCCGGCGCGGAACGCGACCACGGGCTCGCCGTCGCCGCCGACGACCCCGCGGCCATCGAGGCCGCGAACGCGGCCGACCCGACGGTCCCGACCGTCTACGGGGCCCGGGAGTCGGTCCCGGCGCGGCCGCTTAGGCCGCTGATCCCGGGGAGCCGAGCGGGGGTCGGACTGCCGAGGTGGGCGTATCCGCCGCAGGACGTGGCGGGGGTCGTCGAGACAGCGACGGCACTGGGCTGTGCGGCGGTGTCGCCGCGGTACGAGCTGTGCCTCCGGACGGATATCGTCTCGCGGGCCGCGACCGCCGGGCTGCGGGTGCTGCCGTGGACGGTCGCCTCGGCCCGGGAGTACGGCGCGGTGGCGTCGGTCGACGGCGTCGGCGCTGTCGTCTCGGACGTCTCGCTGGGACGCCGGGAGCCGTGACAACCGAGACGAACGAGCGGCTCGCGGGCGGCAGAAGTGTTATTCGTGCGGCTCACGTCGCCCCAGGAAATGGATCGGGACGCCGACGCCGGCGACGGTGCGAGGGGGAGCGGGCCGGACGAAGCGCCCGGCGGGGCGCCCGCGAGCCGCGTCGACCGCCGGACCGTCCTCGGCGCGCTCGCGGGCGCCGGGAGCGCCGCGGTCGCGGGCTGTTCCGGCCCTGAGCCGGACGACGCGTCGACGACCGATCTCGACGCGGACCGGCTCGACGAACTCGCGGCGCGGTTCGCGCCGACGCTGTACTTCGACAGCGCCGAGCCGTGGTACCCGACCGACCCGCGACCGTACGCGAGCGAGGCGGACGGCGAGACGGTCGTCGACGGCTTCGCCGCGTTCGACGGCTACCACGAGCGGTACGACGAGGCGGGCGAGCCGCCAGACCCGACCGTCTTCTACAACGGGATGCGCTACGAGGACTCCCCGCTGGCGGTCGTCCAGTTCTGGCTCTACTCCGCGTTCGACCAGTTCACCGCGAACTTCCACTGGCACGACTGGGAGGTGCTCCACGTCTTCGTCGACCTCGACTCGGGCGGCCCGCAGCTGTACGTCGCCAGCTCGCACTCGCGGAGCGTGCCCAACAACGAGTTCCTCGACCCCGACCCCGAGGTCGTCCCGCGGATCCTCCCCGAGCTCGGCTCGCACTCCAGCACGCTCTCGATCAACGAAATCCCGGACGGCTTCCGGCGCGTCGGCGAGGAGGGCCTGCTCGCCGACATCACCAACACGACGATCGACACGGTCGAGGACCTGCTCGGGATTCCGATCGCCTACGGTCTGCCCCGCGACGAGGGGGCCCGATTGCCGTTCGTCGTCCCCGAGTACGAAGGGGAGCCGATCTACGACCACCCTGACCTCCCGTCGGTCTCGGAGTCCTCGCTGGTCGACGGCGCGCTGACGGTTCGGTCGCTCGACGCGCTGCGCTCGCCGCCGACCGACCTGCCGCTCCGGGAGACGGGGATCGCCTTCCGACACGGCGAGCGCCCCGACGACGGCGACGACGCCGCGCTCGCCGCCGAGGCCGCCAAGTCCGTCGTCGAGTACGAGCTGGTGGAGAGCGCCGAGCTGGAGGACATCGACGCGTTCACCGGCCCGCAGCTCAGCTTCGAGTTCGCCGTGCCCGAGGCCGTCGAGGACGGGGTCGCGAGCCACATCACGACCACCGGCGTCCCGTGGGAGCAGCCGCGCTACGAGAACCCCGCGCTCGACGTCACTGCGGGGAACCACCGGTCCGAGATGGCGGACCGGTACGACGCGATCGCCGACGACCCGTCGTTCGGCGACGAGGCCGCCAGGGGGCTCGACGCCGTCGTCGCGCGCGTCACGCGGGCGACCGAGAGCGACGAGGCGCCCGACGGCGAGGGGTTGACCACGACCGAGTCGAGCGTCGAGTCGTTCGCGCTGATCGAGAGCGACCCGGAAGCGGTGCCGACGTTCGCCGGCGGCGTCGCGGTCGCGAACGGCGTCCCCGAGGGCGACCACCGGCTCACGGTCAACGGCGCCGGGCGGGCCCCCCACAGCGAGACCCTGACCGTCTCGGCCGACGAGCCGGTGACGAGGGCGGGCGTCGACGGCGAGATCCCGCTCGTCGCCCGCGAGGACGCGCGGAAGGTTGAGCTCGACGACGCGGAGAGCGACGTCGACCTGACCCGGACCGCGATCGAGGACGACTTCGCCGGGCGGATCTACGACTCCGCGATCGACGGGAGCGACGCCGCCTACGTCCACGCCGGCGGCGCGTACACGACCGAGGTCCGCGACGCCGACGACGAGGTCGGCGCGTACCGGGTCAACCCGGACCCCCCGAACGACGGCGACGGCTCGGACGGACCGGGGGACCGCGGCGCGGGTCCGAGCCGGATCGAGCGCCCGGAGCCCGGGCCGGCACCGCTCACCGGCTACGTCGCCGACGTTGCCCCAGAGACCCGCTCCCCGGTCCCCGACCCGGCTGACCGC
>NZ_NEWI01000006.1:0-47983 GCF_002135005.1 Halorubrum sp. SD612
GGGGGAGGAGCGAGGGAGCGGGTCGGCGACGGGAGGCGGGGGGTGGGGAGGCGGGGGGGGCGGGGGGTGGTGTGGTGTGGTGTGGGGGGGGGACTCAAAGGGGCAGTCGGGGGGCGGAGGCAGGGGGCGCAAGCGCCGCAGGGGCGAGCGAAGGGAGCGACGAGGAGCGCAGCGAGCGTGTGTCCGCCTCGCGACTGGGGCTTTGGAGAGGTTCGACGGCGATCCGCTGTTGACCATTTATAAAAGAACAACTCGGCACACAGAGACCGCCACCACAACGAGAACGACTACTTATAATCGGTTCTCGCGTCCGGGGTCGACATCGATCGCGTCGACCGGACAGACGTCGACGCAGAGCATACAGTCGATACACTGGTCCTCGTCCGCTGGGTTCGCCTTCCGCTCGGACTCGGGGTGGCCGGGTGTGTCCGTCCACTCGAACACGTCGACCGGGCAGTCCTCCAGACACGCGCCGTCCGCGAGACAGATGTCGAAGTCGACCGCGACGTGGGTGCCGCGGATCCCCTGTTTCTCCGGCGGCTCGACGGGCCCCCACACGGTGACGCCGTCCTCCTCGCCGACCCGCTCGCGGTTCGCTTCGAAGTTCGAGTCGATGGCCATCGTTGCCCTCGCTTCGCCGGTCGCGGGTTTAAATTCCCCGACGAACGGATTCGGTCGACCGAGCGCAGCGCCGCCGGGCGGCCGGACATCGCCGACCTCGGCCTACGGGTGCGCGTAGTACGCCAGCAGGTCCTCGGTTCCGTTCGGGCCGTCCTCCTCGTCGGTCGCCTCGGGCTCGAACCCGTCGATCCGGGCGAAGCCGACGCGCACGAACTGGACGACCGTGTCGGGGTCGACGTCGGCGAGCGCGGGTTCGGTGATCCCGCGCACGTCGCCGTCGACGGTCCGGAGGAGCGTGTCGAGGCCCTCCTCAGCGGGCGCCCAGTGGACCACGTCCACGTCCCCCTCGCGGACGACCTCGATGCCGTCGTCGACGAAGGCGAGCTCGTCGCCCTCGTACCGGACGCAGCCGTACCCCTTGAGCCAGACGCGCTCGCCCTCGCTCGGGAGGTCGGGGGACTCGACGAGGACCCGGCCGGCGGGCACCTCGCGGTCGCCGCGGTCCTCGTGGTCGGGGTGGAGCGGCGGATGGCCGGCCGCGGGCGCGGGCGCGTCGCCGTCGACGACCGGGAGCGCCACGGCGGGCGCGTCGTCGCGGTCGCGGACGAAGAAGTAGCGGTCCGCCTCGTCGTCGACGAGGTCGCGGTTATGCGCGTAGACGGACGACATCGCGAGGTCGACGTCGGAGGTCGACATCCCCAGCTCCGTCATCGAGTCGACCAAGGCCTGCCCCCGGAGCCCGCGACGGCGCATCGACCGAATGGTCGGGGCGCGCGGGTCGTCCCAGCCCGTCAGTTCGCCGTCCGCGATGAGCCCCTTGATCGTCGAGGTGGAGAGCGTCACGTCGTACTCGTCGACCTGGACGTGGCCCCAGTGGAGCACCTCGGGGTACTCCCAGTCGAAGTAGTCGTAGACGAACCGCTGGCGCTTCGCGGAGTCCTGAAGGTCGATGCCGCGGATGATGTGGGTGACGCCAGTGAGGTGGTCGTCGACGCCGGACTGGAAGTCGAGCATGGGCCAGCAGCGGTAGTCGGCGGCCGCCTCGCGCGGGTGGGGCGTGTCGATCATCCGGAAGGCGACCCAGTCGCGCAGCGCGGGGTTCTTGTGCTCGATGTCGGTCTTCACGCGGAGGACCATCTCTCCCGAGCCGTACTCGCCGTCGACCATGGCCGCGAACTCCTCGCGGACCGTCTCGGCGTCCTTCTCGCGGTGCGGGCACGCCTCGCCCGCGTTCTTCAGCTCGGAGAAGTCGTCGCCGGAGCACGAGCAGGTGTACGCGCCGCCGGCGTCGATCAGGTCGCGGGCGTGCTCGTAGTACGTCTCCAGCCGGTCGGAGGCGTAGAGCACGCGGTCGGGCTCGAAGCCGAGGTACTCGATGTCGTCCAGGATGGCGTCGTACGCGTCTAAGTCGGGGCGTTTCGTCTCCGGGTCGGTGTCGTCGAACCGGCAGATGAACTCGCCGTCGTAGCGCTCCTTGTACGTCCCGATGACGGCGGGCATCCGCGCGTGGCCGACGTGCCACGGGCCGTTGGGGTTCGGCGCGGCGCGCATCACGACCTCGCCGTCCTCGGCGTTCGGGAGATCGGGGAGGACGCGGTCGTCGTCCTCGTCGTCGGCCTCCAGCTCCGCGAGCTTATCGGGGGCGAGTTCGCCGAGCCGCTCCCGGCGGGCCGCCTCGTCCATCTCGCCGACCTCCTCGACGACCGGCGCGAGGACGCCCGGGATCTCGTCGCCGTGTGGGCGGAACTCGGGGTTCTCGCCCATGATCGGCCCCATGATCGCGCCCACGTCCGGGTCGCTGCCGTGTTTGAGCGCGTTGAAAAGCGCCGCGGCCTCGCCGGCCGCCGCGACGCGCTCGCGGAGTTCGTCGTCCATGCCGCTCGCTTGTCGGGGTCGGGTCAAAAACGCCGCGAAACGGCGGGGAGGGGCGAGTCCCGGAGCGGAGCGGGCGACGCGGGGCGCGGGCGGCGTCGCCGCGGCGCCCGTCGCACCGGAACGGCGGGTAGGGGCACTCGACACGAGCCGCCGAACGGTCTTAAACGACCCAGACCGTTCACGGCGGAGAGAGCCCAGAGACGGCGTGAACGGTCGAGAGTCTTTTGCCCGTGCGGGACCGAACGCACCGATCGACCGTCGCCGTGGGCACGTCCGACGGACGGTCCGGGACGACGATCGTTCCGCGGTCGCTCCGGCGGCACCGGACTCGGACGAACGGGTTCGGTTCGTCGCCTTGATGTTCGCCGGGGACGTGGTGGGCGCATGAGCGTCGCGCCGGGAGTCGTCGGAACACAGATGAGGGGATCGCGGTGGTAGGACCCATCTCCGAGTCCGAACGGGACGCGGGGAACCGGAAGATCAGGATCGCGTTGCTCGCGATTGTCACGGCCTCGCCGCCGCTCCTCGCCCTCCAGTTGGACCCGTCGCCTCTCCAGTTGCTCGCCGCGCTCGGCGGCGGCTTCCTCGTCGGGCTGGTCGTCGTGTGGTACCTCGGTCGGCTCGCCGCGGAGTTCAGCGGGAGCGGGCGACGGCCCCGGCGGCGTCGCTGAATCGATAGACCGCGCCGCTAAATCGGCAGACCGCGCCGCTGAAGTGGTCGATAGTGGTCGTACTCCGACCGACGACCGCCGTTAATCGGCTCCCGTCTCTGCGCCTCGAACCGGCTCGACGAGTTCGCCCGCCTTTTCGCCCGCGACGGCGCGCGAACTCGACAGCGGGGAGATGCTCACTTCGCCCTCCACGGCCGCGCGGCGGTCCGACCCGGGATCGTCCGCCACGTCGCCGCGCAGGAACTCCCGCCAGAAGCGGTCCCGCAGTTCCATCCCCATCTCGCCGCGGCGCTCGCCGAACTCCCAGCCCTCGGGGACGTTCTCGTCGTCGGGTCCCTCCTCGCCCGGGCGGAACTCGATCACGTCGAAGCCGCGGGCGGGCTCGGTCAGCCGGTAGGTGGGGTCCTCCGCGGCCTCGTCGTCCGCCGCCGGGACGTTGACGTTCAACACGTCGGCGCCGAACGGGAGTTCGAGGGCGCCGTCGCCGGCGTCGCGTTCGGCGCGGTCGATCAGGTCGGCGACGACCTCGCCGGCGACCGCGAAGTCGCCGTTGTCGAGCGTCGGCGGCACGGGGAGGTTCCCGCGGTCGTACAGCGACACGGCGATCGCGGGCGTGCCGAGGAACGAGGCCTCCATCGCGGCGCCGACGGTGCCGGACTGCCCGAGGATGTGCGCGCCGATGTTCGGGCCGTGGTTGCAGCCGGAGACGACCACGTCGGGGTCGAGCCCGAGCGCCACGTCCGCGACCGCGACGCAGTCCGCGGGAGTCCCCTCGACCGCGTAGCCGCGGTCCGTCTCGGTGTAGTCGACCGTCGTGTCCCACCACGAGCGCGCGCCGCCGACGCCGGACTGGTTCGTCGCGGGCGCGACGACCGTCACGTCGTGGTCGCGCGAGAGCGCGTCCGCGAGCGCCCGAAGCCCGACGGCGTCGATCCCGTCGTCGTTGGTGAGCAGGATCTCGGTTGGCATACGACGGTGTGCGGGGGGACGGGAGAAAACGTCGCCGGTCCGCGGCGAGGGGCGCGGAGACCGAAGGACGGACCGAGAGGTGAGAGCGGAGAGCGAAGACGGCGTCGCGAGCGCCGACCGGGTGGTACTCCGAGTGGTCAGTCAGAGGGCGTCGGAACCGCCGGGAGCGGGGAGGGCGGACCGTCGGCTCAGTCGGCCGCGACGCGGCGCGACGAGGTCGCCAGGTCGAGCACTTCGTCGAAGAAGCCGAGCGAGTCGTGCGGCCCGGGGTTCGCCTCGGGGTGGTACTGGCGGGTGATCACGTCGAGATCCTCGCTGTCGAGCCCCTCGACGGTGTCGTCGTTGACGTTCACCTGCGTCACCTCCAGCGGGCCGGTGTCGTCGACCGTGTAGCCGTGGTTCTGGGTGGTCATCACGACCTTGTCGGTGCGGAGGTCCTTCACCGGCTGGTTGACGCCGCGGTGGCCGAACGCCATCTTCTCGGTCGAGCCGCCGAGCGCGCTCGTGATCACCTGCTGTCCGAGGCAGATGCCGGCCATCGGCAGGTCGCCGGCGAACTCGTCGACGACCGCCTGGGCCGCGACGAAGTTCTCCGGGTCGCCCGGGCCGTTCGAGACGAAGAGCACGTCGGGCCCGACGGCGGCCACGTCCTCGGGGGTCGCGTCGTACGGGAGCACGTGGACGTCCGCGCCGCGGTCGGTGAGCGAGGAGATGATCGATCCCTTGGCGCCGCAGTCGAGGAGGGCCACGTCGGCGTCGCCGCCCCCCTCGTGGACGGTCGGCTCCGCGACGGACACCTGCGCGCCGATATCGACGTGGTCGCTCATCGGCTTACACGCCTCCATCGCTTCGACGGCGTCCTCGGCGGTCGCGTCCGGGCCGGCGGCGATCCCGCAGGCCATCGCGCCCTCCTCGCGGACGGTGGTGACGATTTCGCGGGTGTCGACGTGGTCGACGGCCGGAACGCCTTCCGCGGCGAGCCAGTCGGCGACGTCGTCGGTCATCTCGCGGGCGACCGCCGCGTTCGGCCGGACCGATTCGGACTCGAACCGCTCGGTTCGGACGCCGTAGTTCCCGATGAGGGGGTACGAGAAGGTGAGGATCTGTTCGGCGTAGGAGGGGTCGGTGAGCGACTCCTCGTAGCCGGTGTACGCGGTCGTGAACACTAGTTCGCCGCGGGTCCGCCCCGGCGCACGGGCGCGCGCTTCGAGCACGCGACCGTCGGCCAGCGCGATGTAGGCGTCCGACATTACGAGAAACGTACGTGTAAAGGATAATAAATGCGTCGTTCGAAGGTTAGTTACGATATTCGTAACGGGTAAGTCGGCGGACCGAGACGGATCGGTATGGACGA
The DNA here is from genome assembly GCF_002135005.1 of Halorubrum sp. SD612. Taxonomy (NCBI): domain Archaea; kingdom Methanobacteriati; phylum Methanobacteriota; class Halobacteria; order Halobacteriales; family Haloferacaceae; genus Halorubrum; species Halorubrum sp. SD612. The sequence goes on from NZ_NEWI01000006.1 coordinate 5,491, forward strand.
CCTCGACAGACGGATCCTCTCGATCCTGCGACGGGACGCGCGGACCCCGTACACGGAGATCGCGGACCGGGTGGGGACCTCCGAGGGGACCGTGCGCAACCGCGTCGACCGGATGACGGACGAAGGCGTGATCGAGCGGTTCACGGTCACGACCCGCACCGGGAACGTGAAGGCGATGATCGAGATCTCGGTGGAGATGAACGTCAACACGGACGCGGTCGGCCAGCGGATGGTGGAGTGGGAGGAGGTCGACTTCGTCTGGCAGGTGTCCGGCGAGGAGGACGTCGTCCTCGTCGTCGACGCGGTCGACACGCGCGCGGTCAACGAACTGATCACGCAGGCCCGCGAGATGGACGAGGTCAAGTCGACGAAGACGCGGCTCATCCTCGACGAGCGGTTGGGATAGGCGGGGACGCAGCGACGATTTGGAGAGAAGAGGAGTCGTTGACCGCGGGGTCGACGACGGAGCCTTACGCCAGTTCGTCGATCTTGTCGACGACGGCGTCCGCGAACTCGCTGGTGGCGAGCTTCTCGCCGCCCTCGATCTGCCGGTGGAGGTCGTAGGTGACCTTGCCCGAGGCGATGGTCTCCTCGACGGCGTCGCGCACGAGGTCCGCGGCGTCGGACCAGCCGAGGTAGTCGAGCATCTCGCGGCCCGAGAGGATCATCGCGGTGGGGTTCACCTTGTCCTCGCCGGCGTACTTGGGCGCGGAGCCGTGGACGGGCTCGGCGAGACAGCGGCCGTGACCGCGGTTGATGCCGGGCGCGATGCCGAGGCCGCCGATCTGCGCGCCGGCGGCGTCGGACATGTAGTCGCCGTTGAGGTTCATCGTCGCGATGACGGAGTACTCGTCGGTGCGGGTCAGCAGCTGCTGGAGCATGTTGTCCGCGATGCGGTCTTTCACGACGAGGGTGCCCTCCGGCTGCTCGCCGTCGTGCTCCTCCCAGAGCTGGTCTTCGGTGATCACGTCGTCGCCGTACTCCTCCTCGGCGACCTCGTAGCCCCAGTCGCGGAAGGCGCCCTCGGTGAACTTCATGATGTTCCCCTTGTGGACGAGGGTGACCGAGTCGCGGTCGTTCGCGAGCGCGTAGTCGACGGCCTCGCGGATGAGGCGCTTCGAGCCGAACTCGGAGATGGGCTTGACGCCGATGCCGACCGGACCGTCGTGGATGACGTCCGCGATGCCCATGTCGTCCTCGAGGAAGTCGCGTACCTGCTCCGCGCCCTCGGTGCCGGCCTCCCACTCGACGCCGGCGTAGACGTCCTCGGTGTTCTCGCGGAACGTGACCATGTCCATCTCCCCGGGGCTCTTGACGGGGGACGGGACGCCCTCGAGGTGGTAGGTGGGACGGACGTTCGCGAACAGGTCGAGCGTCTTGCGGAGGGCGACGTTCAGCGAGCGGAAGCCGGCGCCGACGGGGGTCGTCAGCGGGCCCTTGATCGCGACGCGGTGGTCGCGGATGGCCGAGACGGTGTCCTCGGGGAGGTTCTCGTCGTACTTCTCGCGGGCGCTGGCACCGGCGTAGACGCGCATCCACGAGAGGGATCGGCCGGTCGCTTCCGCGGCGGCGTCGAGCACCTGCTGTGCGGCCGGCCCGACGTCGGTGCCGATTCCGTCGCCGTGGATGATCGGGATGATGGGGTTCGACGGCACGTTCAGCTCGCCGGTCTCCTCGTCGGCGAGCGTGATCGCTTCGCCGTCGTCAGGGACGTCGACTTTATCGTAACTCATGAACGTTCGACGATTTCCGTGGCCCCCTAAAGTGGTTGCCGTTTTCGGCGTGAGCGTCGCGCTCGCAGCCTTTGCCGGTTCTCGCCGCGGGCGCTCTCGCAGTCTCTCCCGTTCTCACCGCGGGCGGCCCCGACGCCTCCCCGCGGTGTCCCGCGGTCAGATCGGCTCGACCTCGACGTCGAACAGCGACCGCCAGCGGTAGCGGCGCCCGCCCCAGACGAACGTCCGGCGGGCGAACGCGTACGCCATCAGCGGGGGCGCGATCAGCACGCCCGGCGCGGCGAGCAGGAACGTCGCGCGCCGGATCCCGAACCGGGCGTACGCCGCCCCGGCGAGGGCCGTGACGAGCGTCACCCCGGCGACCGGCGCGAACAGGCAGAGCGCCGCCATCGAGACGCCGAAGGCGGCGTTGAACGCGGTCGCCCCGGGGGCGTGGTACCGGGTGATCGTCAGGAAGCGGACGAACCGCTCCAGCGAGTCCCGGGCCGACCCGCCCGCCCGGACGTACCGCGTCCGGTCGACCGACGCCACGTCGAGGTGGTCGGTGAGCGTCCCGTCGTCGCTGACCGTCCGCAGGAGGTCCCGGCGGAACGCCGCCTCCCCGTCGCGGAGGTCCTCGCGCTCGAATATTACCGCGCCGCCCCACGCGACGCCGGCCGCGAACACCGCGAGCGTCCCGCCGATCACGTACGCGGGTTCGAACAGGCGAGCCAGCGGGTCGAGCCCGACGAACACCGGGACCTCCGTGGTGGGCCCCTGCCGGTCGTAGTCGGCGTCGAGCGTCGCCAGCCAGTCGGGCGGATGGCGGAAGTCGTCGTCCGTCCAGGCGATCCGGTCGTTCGCGGCCGCCGCCATCCCGGCGGCGATCGCGTTGGCCTTGCCGGAACACCCCTCCGGTTCGCCGGCGATGACGATCCGGACGCGGGGCGGCAGGTCCCCCCGCCGGTCGGCGACCGGGTCGTCCGGGGAGTCGCAGATCACGAGGAGTTCGTCGGCGTCCGCGTCGTCGTCGGCCGCGCCGCTCGCCTCACCGCCGAGCGCCTCGGACCCGCGGAGCTGGGCCGCCACCTCGTCGCAGGCGTCGGTCCAGCGGACGGTCGGGAGCAGGACGGACACCGGCGTCGAGTTTCCCGGCGACGCGGTCGGTTCCGGAGCTGTCACGACAGGGGTATCGTGCGGTCCGAAAGTAAACGTCCGCGATCGAGTCTCGCGCCCCGTTCACGGCGCCGAGCACGAGCGCGTCCCGAGTTCGTCGACCCGCGTCTCCCCGTCCCTCACGTCGACGTCGACGGCCGACACCGTGACCGACTGGATCGCGCCGTCTCCACCCTCGGCGAAGCCCCCCGCCCGGTCGCAGAGGTGCGCGAGCAGCGGGTCGACGCGGGCCGAGTCAGGGTTGTTCGCGAGCGCCGTGAGGAGCTTCCGCCAGCGCGCGGTCGGGTACGCGCGGGCGTCGGAGGGCGGTCGGTCGCGCGCGACGCGGTCGCCATACAGCGCGTCGATCCGGTCGCCGTCGGCGGTCGCGGCGGTCGCCGACACGCGCGCGTCGGTCGAGGGCGGGTTCGGCGCGAACATGGTCCAGCCGCCCTCCGTCGGGTCGGACACCGACGCGACCGCGTCGGGCGTCTCGACGGCCCCGAGCGCCATCCCGTTCCACGCGACGACCGCGACGAGGAGGACCGCGGCGAGGACCGGGATCGCGGCCGCGACTCCCTCGCGGAGGACCCGGAGCGACCGCGAACCGGCCGGTCGTCCCGCGGAGCCGGTCCGACGCTCCGCGAGGCGGCGGAGCCGGTCGGCGGCGGGGGCGACCGCGCGCTCGACGCGGTCCCAGACGAACGGCGGGAAGAAGGGCAGCAGCGAGGTCGCGGAGATCGCGGGGAACACGCCGATCTGTAGCGCGGCGGCCATCGAGAGGTGCGCGGCGACGAACGTCCCCGCGAGCGCGGCCCGGACCCGGCCGGCGGCCGCGACCAGCAGCGGGGAGGCGACGAGCAGCGCGAGCCAGCCGTAGGTGGCCGCCGAGAGCAGCGCCGGCCACTCCGGGACGAGCCCGCCGAGCGGGCCGTGGAGGTAGGTGAGCCGGAACACGCGCGCGACCGCCTCGCCGCCGGGCCACATCGACCCTCGGAGCTTCTCGACCGCGTTGGCGACGTACACGACGACCGCGAGCGTCAGGAGGAGCGCCGATGCGGGGCCCGCGACGCGGTCGCCGCCGTCGCCGCTGGGCGGGGCCGCGGCATCGGGGGCGCGGCGGCGGACCGCGTCGACCGACCAGCGAGCGCTGAGCGAGCACAGGAGTCCGGCGCCGAGCAGCTGGAGGAGGAGGGTGTCCCCGGCGTTGAGGACGAAGGGGTTCCGCGCCTGAAGCGACGCGAGCAGGAGCAGGGAGGCGACGACCGCGACGCGGGTCCGGCGGCCGACCGCGAGCGCGACGGCGGCGAGCGCGGCGGCGAGGAACAGCAGCGCGACGGCCCACGCCTCGCCGGAGACGGCGTGGAGCGAGAAGCGGGCGCCGAGTGGATACGCGTCGGTGAGCGTCGCCCGCGGGAGGACGCCGGCGTCCGTGTAGAAGGCGACGAGGTTCCGCGACCGGAGCGCGAGGTCGACGAGGAGGACGGCGCCGAGCGCGATCCGGAACGCGGCGAGCGCGCGGGGGTCAATCCCGAGTCGCCGGCGGAGCGCGGCGCGGAGCCGGGACGCGGCGCGGCGTGGGGCGGCGCCGCCGGCGGAATCGGCCGTCGTCACGATGGCTCCGACTCGCCCAGCGGCGGGAATAGGTCTTGCGGCGGCGGAGCGGGAGGCCGGTCGACCCCAGCGGTCGCCGCCGGCTTCCGGACGCTTATGTGGCCGCCGCGGGAGCCTCCGGTATGCGAGTCATCGTTCACGGCGGCGCCGGCGGCGCCCCGGACGACCCGAAGCCAAGGCAGGCGGTCCTCGACGAGGCGGCCGCGCGCGGCGCCGACGCCGCGACGCCGCTCGACGCGGTGGAGTCGGCGGTCGCCGTCCTCGAATCGGACCCCCGGTTCAACGCGGGCGTCGGCGGCGCGGTCCAGTCCGACGGCGTCGTCCGCACCGACGCGGGCGTGATGACCTCGGACCGCGAGATCGGCGCGGCCTGCTCGATGCCGGGCGTCGAACACGCGGCGAGCGTCGCCCGGATCGTCCGTGACGAGACGCCGCACGTCTTCGTCTCGGGTGAACACGCCGTCGAACTCGCGGCGGAGTTCGGCGTCGAGACGGGCGCCGCCCTGCTCACCGACGAGACGCGGGAGCGATACGAGGCGGAGGACCCGCCGCGGGGCGGCTCGCGGGAGCACCTCGACTGGCTTGCGTCGCGGTTCGGGTCGGGCGACGATCGGGCCGGCGAGCGGCCGGACGACGGCGACGGGACGGGGGTCGAGGCGTCGGGCCGCGCCTCCGATCACGACACCGTCGGCGCGGTCGCGACCGACGGGGAGCGCGTCGCGGCGGTCACCTCGACCGGCGGGCGGTCGTTCGCGCTCGCGGGGCGCGTCGGCGACGTGCCGCAGGTCGGCTCCGGCTTCTTTTGTACCGAGGCCGGCGGGGCGAGCGCGACGGGCGCCGGCGAAGACATCGCGCGGGTGACGCTCTCGCGACGAGCGGTCGGCCACCTCGATGACGGCCTCGGGGCGCAGGAGGCGGCGGACCGGGCGATCGCGGAGTTCGAGGGGCTGACCGGGTCGGGGGCGGGCGTCATCGTCCTCGACCCGACCGCGGCGGGCGCAGACGCGGCCGGGAGCGCGTTCAACACCGAGGGGATGCAGACGAGCGTCGCACACGAATAGCCGCCGGCGAGTCCGGCGCGGCGAGGCGGCGTCCCGGCCGGGCGACGGACCCGCGCTATTCGAGGGCGGTCGCGAGCTTTCGGTTGCGGTTCGTCGTGGGAACGTCGGAGTCGATGAGCTGTCCGCAGGCGTCGACGAACCCGGCGTGACCGACCTCGCCGCAGAGGACGTGGGTTTCCGCCTCGGTGTTGACGTAGACGTCGATCACGTCGCGGTCCGAGTGAGAGAGGAAGTCGCGGGTCGTGTTCCAGCCGCCGACCGCGAACAGCCCGAGGAACGCCGCGAACGCGATCTCGGGGCGGGTCTCGACGCGTCCGGTGTACACCAGCCCGATAGCGCCGACGGTGAGGACGAGCGAGAGGACGAGGAAGAACAGTCCGAGGAACGTGTGCCGGTGGAGGCTCGTGTCCCGCTCGAACTCGACGCTTGTGATATCGCGGACCGGGATCGAGACGGGTTCGTCCGCGGACGGCCGACGGTAGGTAAGTTCCCCGTCGGACGCAGAAAACGAGACCGTGTTTTCTCCGTCGATGATATATTCATCGAGGTGTGCTTCGGTCGTGAAATTCATGAGGGGACAGGACGGTGTCGAGACGGTTCTTTCGGTTCGTCTGATATGTAGCTTTCGACACCTATTGGCGGCTTTCAGCGCCTCCGTCGACTGCCCCCGCGACGGTGACTCGAGGGGACCGCCACTGGTAGCACCGGTCGTACCTCGTCGCCCGCGGAGGCGAGGATACAAGCCCGACCGTCGCCTTGCGCCGGTATGGTAACCTTCCTCGCCGGGGGGACGGGCACGCCGAAGCTCCTCGACGGCGCGGCCCGGGTGTTCGATCCGTCCGAGACCGCGGTCGTCGCCAACACCGGCGACGACGTCGAGATCGGCGGTCACCTCGTCTGCCCCGACGTCGACACCGTGCTGTTCGCGGGCGGCGGCGTCCTCGACCGCGAGACGTGGTGGGGTATCGACGGCGACACGACCGCGACCCACGAGGAGCTCTCCCGCCTCGCGAGCGCCGCGGGCGACGCGCTCGACGGCGAGCCGGGGACCCCGCGCTACCTCGACGACGCGACGCAGACCGCTGGCCGCGAGATCGCCCGCTGGCGGCGGTTCTCCGCGGTCGGCGAGTTCATGGAGATCGGCGACCGCGACCGCGCGGTCCACCTCACGCGCACGGGCCTGCTCGACGAGGGGAAGTCGCTCACCGAGGCGGTCCGCGTCCTCGCCGCGGCGTTCGACCTCGACGTCGACCTCCTCCCGATGTCCGACGACGCGGTGGCGACGCTGGTCCACACCGAGGGCGGCGAGACCATCCACTTCCAGGAGTACTGGGTCGCGCGCCGCGCCGAGCCCGCGGTCGCCGACGTGGAGTTCCGGGGGGCGGCCGACGCGGAACCGACCGACGCCGCGCTGGCGGCGCTCGCCGACCCGGTCGTGATCGGCCCCTCGAACCCGGTGACGAGCCTCGGCCCGATGCTGGCGCTCCCCGGGTTCGAGCGCGCGCTCCGCGAGACGCCCGTGGTCGCCGTCTCGCCGTTCGTCGGCGACGAGGTGTTCTCCGGCCCGGCCGCGGAGCTGATGGCGGGCGTCGGCCGCGAGCCCTCGACAGCGGGGGTGGCCGAAGCGTACCCCTTCGCGGACGCGTTCGTCCTCGACGACGACGACCCGACCGACCTCGATCGGCACGTCGAGCGCACCGACACGGAGATCGACGGCGTCGACGACGCCGAGCGCGTCGCCCGGGCCTGCGAACGAGCGCTGACGGCGGTCGCCGGCGTCGCGGCGGACGCGGGGGCGCCGCGGGAGGGGGCGGAGTGACCCGGCGCGCCGACGCGGCCGGAGCGTCCGCGGGCGACGATCCGTTCCTCGTCGCCGCGAGCCTCAGCGGCGCGGCCGACAGCGAGTGGGCCCGCGCTGCGGCCGAGCACGTCGACGCCGCGCTACTCGGCGGGGTCGCGCTCGATCCCGCCAGTCGGGCGGCCGCCCGCGATCTTGTCGCGCGCGGGCGATCGGAGTTCCTCCCGACCGACCCGCTCGGGTTCGTCGCCGACCAGATCGACGCGCTCGCCGAGGTTCCGGTCCGGCCGGGGGTCAACGTCCGGAGCGCGGCGCCGGAGCCGGTCCGGGAGGCCGCGCGGATCTGCGCCGACCGCGGCGCGGTCTGCGAGGTCAACGCCCACTGTCGGCAGCCCGAACTCCGCGCGGTCGGCTGCGGCGAGTCGCTGCTCCGCGATCCGGCCCGGTTGACGCGGTACGTCGCCGCCGCGAGCGGGACGGGCGCGACGACGAGCGTGAAGGTCCGCGCCGAGGTGCCCGGCGTCGACCTCGTCGCCGTCGCGGAGCGCGTCGCGAGCGCGGGCGCGGACTGGCTCCACGTCGACGCGATGGACTCGGAGGCGGTGATCGCGGACCTCGCAGCGGCGGTCGACGCGGCATCCGGGGGCGGAGACCGCCTCGCCGACCTGACAGTCGTCGCCAACAACGGCGTCCGAGGCCGCGAGACGGTCGCCGAATACGCCGCGCACGGGGCCGACGCGGTGAGCGCGGGGCGCCCGACGGAGGACCCGCCGGTCCTCGCGCGCGTCGCGGACGCTGTCGATGAGTGGCGGGCGGGATCGCTGCGGGAGCGCGCCGGCGAAGCGGATCCCGGGCCGGAGGTGCGGCCGTGAGCGGTGACGAGCGCCCGACAGGAGATGCGACGAAACCGGCGGAAGACGTGACGCCGAGCGGGGCGACGGACCCCGTCGACGACGCGACGCTCGCGCTCCTGGTGGAGGTGGCCGGCACGCCGAAGCCCGGGAACGTGGACCGCCGCCGCGACCTCGACGACCTCCGGTTCGAGGCGTTCCTCGGCGGCGCGGTCGGCGCCCGGCCGGGGCTCGAACTGGCTGCCGAGACCGACGGCGGCGTCGCCGAGCGGCCCGCGGTCGGCGCGGCCTTCGAGCGGGCCGTGGAGGGGATGGCCGCACGCGCCGGCACGAACACCCAGTTCGGCTGTCTCCTGCTGCTCGTCCCGCTGGTGCGGGCGGCTGCGGACCCCGACCGCGAGCTCTCCCCCGCCGGCGTGGACGCGGTCTGTCGGTCGACGACCGTCGACGACGCGGTCGCGTTCTACCGGGTGTTCGAGGTCGTCGACGTCGCGGTCGACGACCCGCCGGAGGGCGCGGCCGACCTCGACGTGCGCCGCGGGGGCGCCGCCGAGCCCGCGCTCCGCGAGCGCGAGACGACGCTTCGGGACGTGCTCGCGCTGTCAGCGGACCCGGTCGACGCTGGGGCGGCGGGCGGCTCGGCCGCCTCTGACCGCGTCCCGGACCGCAACGCGGCGGAGTGGGTCGAGGGGTTCCCGCGGACGTTCCGCGCGGCCGAGTGGATCCTGACGGACGAGGGGCCGCTGGCCGACCGGGCGGCGCGGGCGTTCCTCGGGCTGCTCGCCGCGGAGCCGGACACCCTCGTCGCGTCGACTCGGGGGGCGGAGACGGCCCGCGAGGCGAGCGCGCGGGCGAGAGAGATCCTGTATCCGGACGGCAGCGACCCGAGCGACCCCGTCGGAGACGTCTCCGCGGTCGACGCCGAGGCCGTTCACGGCGCCGACCTCGACGCCGCGGAGTCGCTGGCGGCGGCGTTCGTCGCCGAGGGGATCAACCCCGGCACGACCGCCGACCTCACCTGCGCGGCGCTGTTCGTCGCGCTCCGGCGCGGCGCGGAGGTGGCGCCGTGAGCGATGGAGCGCCGGACGGGGGGCCCGTCGGCGTAGCCCCGGACGGCTGGCCGGTGCCGCTCCGGGGCGTCACCGAGTCCGTCGTGACGACGCTCGGGCCGAACGACCGGTGGAACGTCGCTGCGCTCGGAGTTCACGCCCCGGACGAGCCGGACGAGCCGGTCACCGCGCGCACCTACGGCCGCACCCGGACGTGGCGGAACTTCAGCGAGCGCGGCGGCGGCGTGGTCCAGTTCACGGTCGACCCGCGGACGTTCGTCGACGCGGCGCTGACGGTCCGGGAGACGGACGACCCCGTCCTCCCGAGCGCCGACGCGTGGGTGGAGGTGCGCGCGGAGAAGGTCGCGGCCGAGGCCGAGGGCGAGACCACGATCCGGACGTGGGAGCTGTCGCCGGTCGAGTCGGCGGTCGTCGCCGAGCGCGTTCCCACCGTCAACCGGGGGTTCGGCGCGGTCGTCGACGCGACGGTGGCCGCCTCGCGGCTGGACGTGCCGTCGTTCGACACGGCCGAGCTGCTCGACCGGCTCCGCTACTTCGCCGACGTGGTGGGGCGCTGCGGCGGGCCGGCCGAGCGCGAGGCGTTCGATCGCATCGACGAGGCGACCGGGTGGCGCGAGCGCGACGGCGAGTGACGGGGCGGGAGCGACCGGGCTCGCTTCGGCCGCCGGGAGCGCGCCTCGCGGCCGCTCGCGGCGGAACGAACCCTTTTAGTTCGGGCCGCCGGTACCGCTCGGTATGGCCATCAAACCCAAGTACATCAAACAGCTCGGGAACCTCCTGCTGGAGCAGTATCCCGACTCGTTCAACGCGGACTTCGAGACGAACAAGGAGAGCGTCACGGCGCTGACGACCGTCGAGTCGAAGGGCGTCCGTAACCGGATCGCCGGCTACGTCACCCAGAAGAAGTCGCAGGCGGCGCAGAACGCGTAACCGCTCGGTTCGAATCGTCCGGTTCTGCCGACGGGTCCGACCGTCCGACCGCTTAAGTCCGGAGCCGCGGCCACGCCGCCTCGATGGACGCGCTCGTGCGGCCGACGGTCGACCCGGCGTTCGCGGCCGGGGCGCTCGCCTTCCTCCTCGCCGGGGTCGCGCTCGGGACCGCGAGCGGGCTGGTCCCGGGGCTCCACGCCAACAACTTCGCGCTGCTCTTGGCCGGGTTCGCGCCGTCGGTACCCGCCGATCCGCTGTTCGTCGGGGTCGCGATGCTCGGCGCCGGCGTCGTCCACTCGTTCCTCGACATCGTCCCCGCGCTCGCGCTGGGCGTCCCCGACGCCGCGACCGCAGTCGCCGCGCTTCCCGGTCATCGGTTGGTGATCGCGGGGCGGGGGAGAGAGGCGGTCCGCCTCTCCGCCGTCGGCTCCGGGCTGGCGGTCGCGCTCGCGGTGCCGCTGGCGGTCCCGATCACGTGGCTCATGATCCGGTGGTACCCGACGCTGCGGGCGCACCTCCCGCTGCTGCTCGGCGCCGTCGTCGTCGCGCTCGTCCTGACGGAGTCGTCGCGGCGGGCGGCGGTCGGCGGACTCGTCGCCTTCCTCGCGAGCGCCGCGCTCGGCCTCGCGACGCTCGACGCCGACCCCGCGGCCCCGCTGTCGACCGGCGGCGTCCTCGCGCCGCTCTTCGCCGGGCTGTTCGGCGTTCCGGTCCTCGTCGACGCGCTCGGCGGCGACGGCGTCCCGCCGCAGGCCGACCCGCAGATCGCGATGGACGCGCGCGACCTCGGAACGAGCGCCGGTGCCGGCTCGCTCGCCGGCGCGGTGGTCGGCTACGTGCCGGGCGTGTCGGCAGCCATCGCCGCCGTGGCCGCGATGCCGGCGGTGCCCTCCGAGTCGGTCGACCGAGGGTTCGTGGTGGCGACGAGCGGCGCGAACACCGCGAACACGATCTTTGCGCTGTTCGCGCTGGTCGCGCTCGGGACGCCCCGCACGGGCGTGACCGTGGCGATCGACCGCGCTGGCGTGCCGTTCGCGCTCCCGTTGCTGCTCGTCGCGGCCGCGACCGCGGCGTGTTTCGGGTTCGCGCTGGTCGTGCTCGTCGGCGACCCGTACCTCCGGATCGTCGGGAACGCCGACTACACCCAGCTCTCTGTCGGCGTGTTGGGGCTGCTCGCGCTCATTTCGTACGCGTTCGCCGGGGCGTTCGGCGTCGGCGTCCTGATCGTCGCCGGCGCGCTGGGGCTCGCCCCGCCCCGGGTCGGCGCGCGGCGCGTCCACCTGATGGGCGTGTTGATCGGACCGCTGATCGCCGGGTGAGACGTCGCGGAGACCGCGGCGGGACGCGGCGGCTCGCCCGAGCAGCGGCACGGTACCGTCACGCACGGAGGGTTCCGAGGCAAAGAACAACGGTTAAAAGTCGCGGCCGGTAGGTACGTGTATGAGCCAGAGCGACTCTCAAGCCACCCCGCAGTGCGTCTCCTGTGGGATTCAGGTGTCCGGGATGAACGCCGCGCAGTTCTCCTGCCCGGACTGCGGCGCCACCATCTACCGGTGCGCGAAGTGCCGGAAGCAGAGCAACCTCTACGAGTGCCACGACTGCGGCTTCCGGGGGCCCTGAGATGGGCGACGTCGCCGCCAAGATCAAGGTCATGCCGAACAGCCCCGAGGTCGACCTCGACGAGCTACAGGACCGGCTGGAGGAGGTCCTCCCCGAGGGCGCGAAGATCCGCGGCTTCGAGCGCGATGACGTCGCGTTCGGGCTGGTCGCGCTCCTGCCGACCGTCATCGTCCCCGACGGCGCCGGCGGCACCGAGGCCGTCGAGGAGGCGTTCTCGCAGGTCGAGGACGTCGAGTCCGTCAACGTCGAGAACGTCGGTCGCCTGTAAGGCCGGGGCCGCCGTTCGGACGGCACCCGCGGTCCGGGTTTTGCGGTTTCCGTTCCGCTCGGAGAGCCGCTGTTCCGGCGTTCGTGTCGGTCGGCCGATTACCGCCCCGACTCGTAGAACTCCTCGCGGTACACGCGCCCGAAGGCGTTGCGCCGGAGGGTGCTGGCCGCCGCGTCCGGCTCCTCTTGGTACGTCGCCGCGACGACGGTGTCCGCGAAGGGAATCGGGTGCCAGACGACGTTGTCGACGCTGTCGGAGCCGATCCGTACGACCGCGTCCTCGTCGAACCCGCTGTCGGCGAGCCACGCGTCGAACTCGTCGCCCTCGCCGACGTGGACCGCGAGCAGCTCGGCGAACGTCGCGTCGCGGGCGGTTCGGATCACCTCAGGGGTGACGCGCTCGTCGTACTCGTCGGCGCCGAACGACATCGCCTTCGTCGCCTCGCGGACGACCACCTGCGCGACCGGACCGACCTCCTCGTACCGTTCGAGCGCCTCGGCGCGCGTCTGGGGGGCGAACGTGCCTCTGGTCTCCATGGACACGATTGACCGGGGGCGGGCAAGGGCGTTCCGCTACGCGTCGGGGTCGGGGTCGGCGGAATCGGACTCCTCATCGGCGTCGTCTGCGGCCGCGTTTCTGGTCATCTCGCGCGCCTCGCGGAGCGCTTCGGCGACCGCTGGGTCGTCGACGGCGTCGGGATCCGGGACGCCGGCCCCGGAAGCGGGGTCGGCGTGGCCGTGGTCGTGAGCGTGGTCTGAGGGAGCCGCGTCCCCGCCCGACCCCATTCCGACGTCCGGGCGGCCTCGGGGGACCGTGTCCTCGAACACCTCGTCGTACTCGGCGTCGTCGGCGTGCGGCGTCACCTCGGCCGCGAGTTCCGCCGGTTCGCGGTCGCTCCAGTCGTCGACGCGTTCGTCGAGCCACGCCTCGTGGTCGCCGCCGTGGAGCATCGCCGTGAACGCGAGGTGATGCGCGAGGTGTTCGCCGTCGCGCTGCGGGGTGTCGCAGACGGGGCACGCGTATCCCATGTCGGTCGAAGATTCGCGGGTGAGCCGTAAAGCCGCGTCGAAGGTGGAGCGCCCCGCGCCGAACGGCGACCGCTCGCGACCTCGCCCCGGGTCGTCGCGCGCGCTGACGCCACTATAACAGCAACTTTATCACTCGCACGGGGCGAAATTCGCATAAGACTACTCCGTTAGGAGGTCCAACAGTGACTGAAGCCAACACACAACCGGAGGTGAACATCGGTCTCGTCGGTCACGTCGACCACGGGAAGACGACGCTCGTACAGGCGTTGTCCGGCTCGTGGACCGACCAGCACAGCGAGGAGATGAAACGCGGCATCTCGATTCGGCTGGGGTACGCGGACGCGACGTTCCGCCGCTGTCCCGGCGTCGACGAGCCCGAGTGTTACACCGTCGACGAGGAGTGCGAGGACGGTTCGACGAGCGAGCCGATCCGGACGGTGTCGTTCGTCGACGCGCCCGGCCACGAGACGCTGATGGCGACGATGCTCTCGGGCGCATCGATCATGGACGGGGCGGTCCTCGTCGTGAGCGCGACCGAGGACGTCCCGCAGGCCCAGACGGAAGAGCACCTGATGGCGCTCGATCTCATCGGGATCGAGAACATCGTCATCGCGCAGAACAAGGTCGACCTGGTGAGCCGCGACCGCGCCGTCGACAACTACGAGCAGATCCAGGAGTTCGTCGCGGGCACCGTCGCGGAGGACGCGCCTATCGTCCCCGTTTCGGCCCAACAGGAGGTCAACCTCGACCTCCTCATCGACGCGATCGAGTCCGAGATCCCGACGCCGGAGCGCGACCCCGGAGAGAGCGCGCGGATGTACGCGGCCCGCTCGTTCGACATCAACCGGCCGGGCGCGACCGCCGAGGACCTGAAGGGCGGCGTCGTCGGCGGATCGCTCGTCAGCGGCGAGCTGTCGGTCGGCGACGGGCTGGAGATCCGACCGGGGCGCGAGGTGGACGAGGAAGGCCAGACTGAGTGGCGGCCGCTGGAGACGACCGTCCGGTCGCTCCAAGCCGGCAACCGCGACGTCGACACCGCCCACCCGGGCGGCCTCCTCGGCGTCGGCACCGGGCTCGACCCGAGCCTGACGAAGGGCGACGCCCTCGCCGGCCAGGTCGCGGGCGAGCCGGGAACGCTTCCGCCGACCCGCGAGGAGTTCGAGATGACGGTCGACCTCCTCGATCGCGTCGTCGGTAAGGAGGACGACGAGAGCGGCGAGAGCGACATCGAGGAGATCAGCACCGGCGAGCCGCTGATGCTCACGGTGGGCACCGCCACGACCGTCGGCGCCGTGACGAGCGCGCGCGACGGCGAGTGCGAGGTGAGCCTCAAGCGGCCCGTCTGCGCCGAGGAGGGCGCACAGATCGCGATCAACCGGCGCGTCGGCGCGCGCTGGCGGCTCATCGGCGTCGGAACGCTCACGTAGCGTGGCCGACGACGCCCCCGCAGACGGTCCCGACGCGACGCCCGCGGACGACGACCGCGCAGAGGGGCTCGGGGGAAGCGGCGTTCCCGTCGTCGCGCTCGACGCGAGCGCGCTGATGGCGCCGGTCGAGGCCGGCCTGCGGCTGTTCGAGGAGTTGGATCGGCTCCTCGGCGGCTACGAGACCGTGGTGCCGGCGGCGGTCCTGGCGGAGCTCGACGGGCTTCAGGCCGGGAACGGCGCGGAGGCGACCGCAGCGAGCGTGGGCGCGGACCTCGCGGAGCGGGCGGAGGCGGTGGAGACGGACGAATCGTACGCCGACGACGCGCTCGTCGCCTTGGCCGCGGCCGGCCGGGTCGACGCCGTCGTCACCAACGACGGCCCCCTCGCGAAACGGGTGCTGGCGGCGGACGCACCAGTAATCGGTTTAAGGGGTCGGAACACACTGGCGATAACGGAACCCTAGCGGCCGCGGACAACCAACAACATGTACAAACGAGTTCGACTCAAGGACACGGTCGAGGTCCCGCCGAAGCACTTGGCGGACGTCACCGACGAGCGGGTGAAAGCCCTGCTTCAGGACAAGCTGGAAGGACGGATGGACGAGGACGTCGGCAGCGTCGTGAGCGTCATCGAGGTTCACGACATCGGCGAGGGGGCGGTGTTACACAACCGGCCGGGCGTCTACTACGAGGCGGAGTTCGACGCGCTCACCTACGACCCCGACATGCAGGAGGTCGCCGACGGAACCGTCGTCGAGACGGTCGAGTTCGGCGCCTTCGTCGGGATCGGACCGGTGGACGGGCTGCTCCACGTCTCGCAGATCACCGACGAGTACCTCACGTTCGACGGCGCGAACCAGCAGCTCGCCTCGTCGGACTCCGACAAGACGCTCGGGGTCGACGACGCGGTGCGCGTCCGCGTCGTCACCAAGAGCATCGACGAGCGCAACCCCCGGGACTCGAAGATCGGGCTCACGGCGAAACAGCCCGGCCTCGGGAAGCACGACTGGCTCGAAGGCCAGCGGAAACACCGCGAACAGACCGGTGAGGAGGCCGACTGATGGCCGAGGACCGCCTGGCGTGCCGGGAGTGTCACCACGTCAACGACCCGGACGCTCAGACCTGCGCGCTCTGCGGGTCGTCGTCGCTGACGGAGGACTGGGCGGGCTACGTCATCATCACCAAGCCCGCGGACAGCCAGATCGCCGAGGAGATGAACGTCACCGAGGCCGGCGCGTACGCGCTCAAGGTGCGGTGACTAGCCGCAGGAGGGCCGGACGGAACCGATGAGCGACTCATCCGACCCGCTTCTCACGCTGCCCGAGTCGCTGCGCGACGCGTTCAAGGAGCCGCTGGGACCGGTGACGACGGACGCCGAGGCGCTGTTGGAGCGCGCGGACGAGACCCGCGAGCGACACGGCTCGCCGGGCGAGGCTCCCCCGGGGCTGATCGCGGTCGGCGACGTGGTCACCTACCACCTCCGAGAGGCCGGCCGCGTCCCGGACGTGGCGTTGGTCGACGGGAAGACGGAGCGCGAGGCGGTCCGCGAGGAGATCGAGACCGCGCTCGCGGCGACGGAGGAGCGGCGGATCGCGGTCGAAAACCCGGCCGCGGCGCTGTCAGCGGCGCTGCTCGACGCGCTCGCCGAGGCGCTCGCGGCGGACGAGCCGGTGACGATCGAAGTGACCGGCGAGGAGGACCTGGCGGCGCTGCCGGCGATGCTCGCGGCCCCGCTCGGGTCCACCGTCGTCTACGGACAGCCCGGCGAGGGGATGGTCCGCGTCGCGGTCACGCCCGAAGCCCGGCGACGGGCTCGGGAACTGTTCGAGGGGCTCGCCGGCGACACTGCGGCCGGCTACGACGCCCTCGGCGTCGAACTGAGTGAGAGCGACGATGGTGGCCCGGACGGGAGAGATCCGACGGATCCGGCGTGACGGCCGCCCGAGCGACGCGGCCTCGACCGGCGTCACTCGCCGTCGACCGCGACGACGGTCGCCGTGAGGACCCCGAGACCGGCGATCAGTCCGGCCGCCGTCGCTAGCAGGGGCGTCGTCGGAATCGCTCCCATGGAGAGGTACGGCTCGACGCCGTTGCGGCGGAGCGCTTCGAGGGCCTCGACGCCCCAGTGCCCGCTCGCCAGCAGGACCAAGCCGACGCCGACGCCGAGTCCGCCGGTGACGAAGCCGATCCCGGTCAGCGCGTCCTCGAGGGCGAGGAACGTCCAGACCTGGTCGTCGCTCGGTTCGGGACCGCGCGCGAGCCGGCGCTGGAGCGCGACGAGCCCGAGGCCGGCTCCGCCGGCGGCGACCGTCCCCGCCAACACGACTGCCACGACGCCGAGGTGGGCGGCGAGCGGCGGCCCGGAGAAGTTCGCCTCGCGGACGGCCGGGGGGAGGGTCGCGACGAGCGGGCCCGTCAGTGCCCCGAAGAGAGCCAGCGTCCCGCAGATCCGGGCCTTTCGGACGGGGGACAGCGGGACGACGACGTTCGCCGCCCGAGTGAGTTCGTACTGCGACCGGTCGGTAGGGTCGAATCGGGTGTCGTCTGACATCCGCGTGGTAACGGTACGCACGCACCGGAGGGGGGAAACCCTGACGCCGAACAGTGTGTCTCGTCGGCGGTCGGTCCGGAGTTCGGCGGCGACACCCCCGCTTCGAAATCCTTTTACAGCTTTCGAGGGGATATACGCACAACTGAACCATGGACGTCGATATCATCTCCGAGGAGGAGAACCCGATGCTGCACCGCACGGACATCCGTTTCGAGACGACCCACGAGGAGGCCACGCCTTCCCGACTGTCGGTCCGCGACTCGCTCGCGGCGAAGCTCGACAAGGACTCCGAGGAGGTCGTCGTCCACGAGCTCGACACGAAGTTCGGCATGCGCAAGACGATCGGCTACGCGAAGGTGTACGACTCCGCGGCCGACGCGCTGGACGTTGAGCAGGACCATATGCTCGAGCGCAACAAGATCGGCGGCGACGAGGCGGACGCCGAGGAAGCGTAACTCCGCCGGATGCGCGTTCTCGGCATCGAGGGTACCGCGTGGTGCGCGAGCGCCGCGCTGTACGACGCCGAGGCCGACTCAGTTCTCATCGAATCAGACCCATACGAGCCGGATAGCGGCGGCATTCACCCGCGCGAGGCCGCCGAACACATGTCGGAGGCGATTCCGGCGGTCGTCGATAGCGTCCTGACCGCCGCCGAGGAGGAGTACGGCCCGGACGCGGTCGACGCGGTCGCCTTCTCTCGCGGCCCCGGGCTCGGTCCCTGCCTCCGGATCGTCGGGACCGCGGCGCGGTCGCTCGCCGGAACGCTCGGCGTCCCCCTCGTCGGCGTCAACCACATGGTGGCCCACTTGGAGATCGGTCGGCATCGGTCCGGCTTCGAGAACCCGGTCTGCCTGAACGCCTCCGGGGCGAACGCGCACCTGCTCGGCTACCACGACGGGCGCTACCGCGTCCTCGGCGAGACGATGGACGCCGGCGTCGGCAACGCGATTGACAAGTTCACGCGCCACGTCGGGTGGAGCCACCCCGGCGGCCCGAAGGTGGAGGCGGCGGCCGCGGAGTTCGCCGAGGCCGACGACAGCGCGGGCGAGGGCGGCGCGGGTGGGAGCGACGGACCGGGCTCGCCCCCCGACCTCCTCGACCTCCCGTACGTCGTCAAGGGGATGGACTTCTCGTTTTCGGGGATCAGCTCGGCCGCCAACGACGCCGCGGACGACGGCGTCCCGGTCGAGGAAATCTGCTTTTCGCTCCAGGAACACGTGTTCGCGATGCTGACGGAGGTCTCGGAGCGCGCGCTGTCGCTGACCGGCGCGGACGAGCTCGTGTTGGGCGGCGGCGTCGCACAGAACGACCGGCTGCGGGAGATGTTGGCGACGATGTGCGAGGCCCGCGGCGCCGACTTCCACGCGCCGGAACCGCGATTCCTCAGGGACAACGCCGGGATGATCGCCGTGTTGGGCGCGAAGATGGCCGCCGCCGGGGACACCGTCCCGATCGCGGAGTCCGCGGTCGACCCGAGCTTCCGGCCGGATCAGGTGCCGGTGACGTGGCGAGACGGGGAGTCGGTCGCGCGCGGACGCGGGGGGGCCGAGTCGCGAAGCGCGGCGCGCGACGCGGAGGCGGACCGCCGCGGCGCGGAGGCGACCGTGACGGTCGAGGGGACGGACGGCGACCGGCGCGTGGTCAAGCGACGGGTGCCGAAGTCGTACCGACACCCCGAACTCGACCGGACGATCAGGCGCGACCGGACCGTCGCGGAGGCCCGGCTGACGAGCGAGGCGCGGCGCGCCGGCGTGTCGACGCCGCTCGTGTACGACGTCGACCTCGCGGAGGCGACGTTGACGCTCCAGCACGTCGGGGAGCGCGACCTCGCGGCCGCCCTCGACGAGGGGACGGCGGAGGCCGTCGGTCGCCACCTCGCGCGGCTCCACGGCGCCGAGATGGTCCACGGCGACCCGACGACGCGGAACGTTCGGGTGTCGAAGCGCGGCGAGCGCACGGAACGCGACGGGCGGTCGAGCCCGCCGCCCGAGACGTACCTCATCGACTTCGGGCTCGGCTACCACACGGGCCACGTCGAGGACCACGCGATGGACCTCCACGTGTTCGAGGGATCGGTCCGAGCGACCGCGACGGAACCCGGCCCGTTGCTAGCGGCGTTCGAGAGCGGGTACGAGGCCGTCGGCGACGAAGCGGTCCTCGACCGACTCCGAGACGTGGCGGACCGCGGCCGCTACCGGTGACGAACCGCCGGCTCGGCCGGGGTCAGAGCCCTGACCGGCGACGGCCGCAGCGCCGTTCCGATCGGCGCGCCGGGTCGCCACGATTTATGGTGTCGGCCGACAGATAGACTCGTATGGCAGACAAACCGTCTTCGGGAGAGGTTCTCGGGATCCCGTACAACTTCGAGCGGCCGAGCCTCGGTCGGCTGCTCTCGTCGTACTGGCAGCCCGGCAAGGGGATGCTCGTCGAGAAGCCGTTCGGCATCGGCTACACGCTGAACCTCGCCAACTGGCGGTCGTGGATCGTCCTCGCGGTCGCCGGCGGGCTCTACTACCAGCAGCAGTCCGGCGGCGCCGACCTGTCCGGCGGTTCCGACGAGGACGCCGCCGACGACGGCGACGGACCGGTCGAAGTGATCGTCGACGACGACTGACGCCGTGCGCGACGGCGGGTGAGAGACGGCACCGCGATCACCGGTTTTCACCGCTGATTCCGCGTCGGTTTCTTTTAAATATCAGCAGGATGAAGGTGAGGTAATGAAAGTCCAGTTCGAGTGCTCGTGTTCGGAGGAGATCTCCGAGTTCACCCGCGGCGAGACGAGCCGGGGAGTCCACGTCGAATGCGGGAACTGCGGCGCAGTGTACGCCGTGACGATCACCGAGTTGGAGTAGCGGGCGGCGACGCGGACTCGAATCGGAGCCGGACTGTCGTACCGTCGTCGGTCGCGTCGAACCGGACGGTTCCCCCCTGCGTCTCGCACATCCACTTGACGAGCCACAGCCCGATGCTGCTCGCGTGCGAGAGCGGCGTCTCCTCTTCCGCCTGTAAGACCTCACGCTCGTCGGGGGGAATCCCCGGGCCGTTGTCGATGACCTCCAGACAGGTGGTCGTCCCGTTCTCGCGGATCGTCGCCGTCACGCGGCGCGTCGCGCCGTCGTTGTGGGTGACCGCGTTCTCGAAGACCTCGCGGATCGGGAACTCGACGGTGTCGTCCGCGCGGATCCACGCCTCAGAGGGGGTCTCGACGGTGAGCGCGGCGCCGTCGGCGTCGACGACGTCGAGCGCCTCGTGGACCGCGGCGACGAGGTCGACGCGGCCGTCCGGTCGCTCGGGCGACGCGTCCTCGATGACGCGGAGCTTCTCGCTTATCTCGACGATGTCGTCGGTCGTCTCCCGGACCGTCTCCAAGCACTCTCGACTCCGCTCGTCGTCGATCCGGTCGGCCAGCAGGTCGGTGTACCCCCGGATCACGTTGAGATCGTTGCGGACGTTGTGCCGAAACACACGACTCAGAACCTGTATCTGCTGGTTAGAGGTTTCGAGGTTTCGGCGCGCGGTCTCCGCCCGTTGGCGGTGGTGCGTGACCGCTCCGTAGAGGAGCCCGCCGGACCCGGCGACGAGCAGCCAGTCCCCGACGAGACGCGTCGGCGTCCACCCGCCCGCGACCCCAATCGTCGACGCGACGGCGAGGTCGACCGCGACCGCGGACGCCGCCGCGATACACAGGTACGCCGCCGTGAGGGCGGTCGCCGACCGCCCGTGGAGTAGGTCCGGAATATATTTCATTTATATCTAATTTAACTCCAAACGAATTTCCGTTCACGGAACACCTTGACGGCCGACGGCTTAAGTTTTGACCGCCGGTCAGGGAGGCGACCGCGGCGGCGCGGTCACCACGAGGCGCAGTCAGGACAGACGAAGGCGTCGTCGTCGCGCCAGCGGCGGTCGACACGCTCGCCGCACCGGTCGCACTCGGCGCCGTCGGCGTGCCACGTCGAGGTGGCGGTCGCGGGAGCGGCGTCGGTCGCGGGAGCGGCGTCGGTCGCCTCGTCGGGGTCGACGCCGTCACCTTCCGCGTCGTCCGGAGCGCTCTCGGCGGACTCGTCGCCGTCGTCGTCCGCGGCGAAGTCGTCGAGCGAGCGGTCCTCGGTCATCTACGCCTCCCGTCGGAGCCGGTCGACGACGTAGTCGCGCTCCAGCTCGCCGAGGAACTCCCCGAGCCGCGGCCCTTGCGTGTCGTCGAAGAAGAGGCGGTAGCCCGCCGCGAAGAACTCGCTCACCTCGATGTCGTGGTCGCGCGCAGTCTCGTACATCGCCCCTTGGATCTCCTCCCCGTCGTGGCCGGCCGCGACGAAGTCGGCGAGGTCGTCGAGCGCGGCCGCGACGTCTCCGTCGAACGCGACCGCGGGGAGGTCGGTCTGGAGCCGGTAGTCGTACTCGTTCCCCGTCCGCTCGGCCCAGTTCCGCGCCTGCTCGACGCGGGCGAGTGCGGCGTCGACGATGTCGGCGTCGGCGTCGTCCGGGATATGGCCCTCGTCGCGGGCGAGGCGCTCGCGGAAGTCGGGGTCGTCGACCATGCCGAGCACCGCCGCGAACGTGTACGGGAGCCGGATCGGCTTCTCCGTCGGCGGGTCGTCGGGCCGGCCGACGACGAACGGGTAGGCGCGCTCGGCGAAGGCGACCAGATCCGGGTCGTCGACCTCGCCGAAGTAGGCGCGCTCGAACCGGTCGAAGCGGTCGACCAGTTGGTCGAGCCGCTCAATGGCGAGGTCGCGGGCCTTCTTCGGGTGGAGCGCGAAGAAGTAGCGCAACACCTCGGGCTCGATCAGCTCCAGGAGCTCTGGGACCGTGACGACGTTGCCCTCGGAGGAGGAGAACGCGTCGCCGTTGAGCGTGAACCACTCATATACCATCGGCACGGGCGGCTCCTCGCCGAAGACGTTCCGCGCGACGTCGACGCCGGAGGGCCACGACCCCTCCGCGTGGTCCTTACCGAACGGCTCGAAGTCGACGCCGAGGACGCCCCACTGCGCGGGCCACTCCAACCGCCACGGGAGCTTTCCCTCGCGGAACGTCGCGGTGCCCTCGTGGCCGCACCCCTCGATCGTGTTGCCGCCGGCGTCCATGTCGGTACAGACGTAGTCGACGGTCTCGGCCTCTGCGTCGATCGCCGTCACCGTCTCCGTGACCTTGCCGCACTCCGCACAGACCGGGTTGAACGGGACGTACTCGTCGTCAACTTTGTCCTGATACGGGGAGAGCACCTCGCGGACGCGCTCGACGTCGGCGAGTACGGTCCGAATCGCCTCGTCGAAGTCGCCGTCGGCGTACAGCTCGGTGTTCGAGAGCATCTCGACCGGGACGTTCAGGCGGTCGGCGTCGGCCTTCAGCAGGCCCGCGAAGTGGGCCGCGTACGACTCGGCCTCGCCGAACGGGTCCGGGAGCCCGGTGTACGGCTTCCCGAGGTTGCGGCCGAGCGCGCCAGCGTCGACCTCGCCGAGCCCGGCGATCTCGCCGTCCGCGTTCGCCAGTTTGCGCGGGACCTTCCGCAGCGGGTCCTTGTCGTCGGAGGTGAACACCTGCCGGACCTCGTGGCCGCGGTCGCGGAGCACCTCGGCGACGAAGTAGCCGCGCATGATCTCGTTGAAGTTCCCGAGGTGCGCGACGCCGGACGGCGAGACACCGCCCTTGATCACGATCGGCTCGTCGGGGTCGCGGGCCTCGACCTCGTCGGCGACGACGTCGGCCCAGAAGGCGTGGAAGGTCTCGGTCGACTCCTCGGCGGCGTCCTCGCCGTCGTCGAGGGCGGACCCCCCGGAGAGGATGTGCGGGGAGTCGTCGGGGGCAGCGGACGCGTCGTCGGAGGCGTCGTCCGCGCTCATCGTGCCTCCGTCCAGCGGCTCGGTTCGCCGGCGCCCGGGGGGACCACGTCCGTTCCGGTGTGATCGCCGCGCAGCACGGCGTCGACGACGGCGCTCGGGTCGGTCCCGTCGAGCACGATCGACCGGAGTTCGGCCCGGTCGATCAGCTTCGCCGCGAGGAGGTCGACGGGGGCGGACGCGCCGGCGTCGCGGCTCATCGGGAGGACGACCTCGACGAGCTCGGCCGGCGACAGCTCCGCGAACTGCGCCGCGTCGGGGTCGGCGTTGGGGTCGGCGTCGTACACCCCGTCGGCGCTCGTCGCGTACACGAGCAGGTCGGCGTCGACGGACTCGGCGAACGCGGCGGCGACCGCGTCGGTCGTCTGCCCCGGCGTGACGCCGCCCATCACCGACACCTCGTCGCGGCGGAGGGCCGCCGCCGCCTCCTCGGTGTCGACCGCGGGCGCGAGGCTCGCGCGCTCGCCGAGGGCGGCGATCAGCAGCCGGGCGTTGAGCCGGGTCGTCCCGATCCCGAGCCGGTCGAGCTCGACCTCGTTGGCCCCGATCTCGCGGGCCGTCTCGATGTACTCGCGGGCGACGCCGCCGCCGCCGACGACGACCCCGACCTCGCAGCCGTCGGTGACCAGCCGTTCGATCGCCTCGGCGTACGCGGCCACGCGCTCGGGGTCGAGGTCGGGCGCGAGCACGCTCCCGCCGACAGAAACGACGATTCTCATTGCCGAGGAGTACCCCTGTCGCAGTCTTAAGGATTGTCAAGCCCGGACGCGGTGGAAGCGGCCCCGAGCCCGATCCGGCCCGACGCGTCGGGCGGGAAACGCCTAAATCGGTCGCGGCCCGCTCTCGGGTATGCGACCGATATCGATCGTCGGCGACGGGGCGGCGACGCTGGCCCGGCGGCTCGCGGACCGACTCGACGGGCGAGTCGCCGTCGTGGAGCGCGACGACGACCCGAACGGCGCCCCCGAGAGCGACTCGACACGGAGCGACCCGGCCGCGGACGGGGGGGTCGTCGGTCCGGCGCAGCGCTCGGGCGCGGACACCGCTGTCGCGTTCGACGCAGACGGGAACTGGCGCGGTCGGGGGAGCGTCGAGGGGTTCGACGACCTGCTCGACGGGCTCGCCCCCGACCACGACTACCTGCTGGCGGTCGGCGAGCCGCGGTTGCGCGTGCCCGCGGTCCTCCTCGGGTCCGACCCGGACCCGGAGCGCGTGCCGGGGACGGTCGTCGCGAGCGCGACCGCCCCCGACGGGGTCGACCTCGGCGACGTCGTCGCCGACCTCGACAGCGCGGAGCCGTGGATCACCCGTGAGACGCTGGTGCGCCGCGCCGAGGCGTCGCCGGACGCGGACCGGGCGGGGGCGATAGCGACGTTCACCGGCCGCGTGCGCGCCCGCGACGGCCCGGACGACGACCGGACGACGCACCTCGCGTTCGAGAAGTACGACGGGGTCGCCGAGGATCGGATGGCCGCCATCGCGGAGGAGCTAGCGGCCCGCGATGGGGTCTTCGACGTGCGGATGCACCACCGCACCGGCGTGATCGAGGCGGGTGAGGACATCGTCTTCGTGGTCGTGCTGGCCGGGCACCGCGGGGAGGCGTTCCGGACGGTCGAAGACGGGATCGACCGGCTGAAAGACGAGGTGCCGATCTTCAAGAAAGAGGCGACGGAGTCGGAGACGTTCTGGGTCCACCGCCGGGACTGACCGGCGCGCGGCGTCGCCGCTTCCGGTTTCGTCGCGGCCGCGATCGGTCCCAAGAGGTCGTCTCGGCGGTCGCGGGGAGGACGCGCGAGCGCGCCGAGACCGAGAATACGCGGCGCTTTTTGTTTCTTTCCGGCCGTCGGACCGGACGGCGGCGAGTTACTCGCGTACCGAGTCAGCGACGGAGAAAACGTGTTCAAAACGGGTTATAAAATTTCTAGCGCGTTCTAGAAGCGTTGTAAAGAGTCCGTCAGACACGTTTTACCCCGGCGAGTTCGGTGAAACGCCCTGAAACCCCCTGAACGTCGCCCAACGGTGACGCCTTTATAACACCCTCCGGGAGCAAGGGTGAGGTGTACTATGAGCGCGACTGCGAACCCCTCCACGAACGCGAGCGCGAACGACGACCGCAGCAAGGAAGAGCGGCTGAAGCAGTACCTGCTCGACCGCGCCCAAGACGGCGAGATGTACTTCAAGGGGAAGTTCATCTCCGACGACATCGACCTCTCGCCGAAGGAGATCGGCGCCCTGATGGTGAAGCTCCGCGACTCGGCGACGGAGCTCACCGTCGAGAAGTGGTCGTACACGGGCGCGACGACCTGGCGCGTCGAACCCGCCTGAGGGACGCGCTCCGTCGACCGACGAACGCAGTACCGCTCCGAGGCGCACTCGGTTCACGAACCGGTCCCCGTCCCGCGCTTTTCTGACCGCGAGCGCGTCCGCGTCGAGTTCCGCCAGCCCACGCGCCGCGCCGTGTTTGCGGTACCCGTGCCCGCCGACGCGGGGTTTATACTCGCCGACCAGCTACGACCCCACGATGCCAGAACACGAGGACGCGGCGACGGCCGGCGACGGCGCGCCGCGTCCGGAGCCGCTCCGGACGTTCTTTCGGATCGACGAGGTCCGTCGCGAGGACGGTCGCGTGCGATACCGCGGCGAGTCGTACGTCCCGGAGCGGACGCTGTTGCGCAAGCTGACCCCCCACTTTCGAGAGGCGGGGTACGAGGTCGACGTGGAGGTCGTCGACGGCGGCCACGTCGTCGTCGCGACGCCGTTCGACCGCGGTCGGGACGGGATCCCGTGGGTGAACGTCGCCATGTTCGCGGCCACGCTGCTGTCGACGCTGTTCGTCGGCGCGTACGGCTGGTACTACGTGCCGCTCGCGGAGATCCAGTCGAACCCCCTGACGCTGCTCCGGGCGTGGCCGTTCACGGCCGCCGTTCTCGGGGTGTTGATGACCCACGAACTCGGCCACTACGCCGCCGGTCGCTACCACGGCGTCCCCGTCTCGTTGCCGTACGTTATCCCCTTCATCTTCCCGTTCGGCACGCTCGGCGCGGTGATCCGCATCCGCGGCCGGATGCCGTCGCGGAAGGTCCTCTTCGATATCGGCGCGGCGGGACCGATCGCGGGGCTGTTCGCGACCGTCGTCGTGACCGCGATCGGCCTCTCGCTCGACCCGATCCAGGTGCCGGCGGAGCTCGCGAACTCGTCGGGCGCGGTGATCCGGTTCAACAACCCGCCGCTCTTGGACTTCATCGCCGGCGCCCTCGGCCAGCCGACGAGCTACGGCGACCCGCGGCTCACCGCCCACCCCGTGGTGATCGGCGGGTGGGTCGGGATGTTCTTCACCGTCCTGAACCTCCTCCCGGTCGGCCAACTCGACGGCGGCCACATGGTCCGGGCGATGCTCGGGCCGCGACAGGAGACGGTGGCGGCGCTCGTCCCCGGCGCGCTGTTCGCCATCGCCGCCTACCTCTACTTCTGGCGGGGGCTCGGCCTGAACGAGTCGGTGGGGCTGTGGGCGTTCTGGGGCGTGTTCGCGACGGTCATCGCGTTCAACGGACCCGCGAATCCGGCCGACGAGGACGGGCTGGGGCTGCCGCGGATCGCGGTCGGGGCCGTCACGTTCGCCGTCGGCGCGCTCTGTTTCCTCCTCGTCCCGATTCAGGTCATCGGCGCGTGACACCGCGATGCCCTCGATAGCACGGCTGCCGTCGCTGGTTCGGTCGCGCGTCGAGCGGCTCGGCTTTCGAACCCTGTACCGGCTCGCCGACCTGACGTACGCGCTCGGCGTCGCGACGCCGAAGCGGACCGTCGCCGGCACGTACTGGAGCTACGAGCCGACGAACCCCCACGGCGACGACCCCGGACTGGCCGCGCTCGACCGTCTCCCGGAGGACGCGGTGATCCTCGACGTGGGCGCGCACGTCGGCGAGCACGCGATCCCGCTGACCCGCGGGACCGACCGTCGCGTAGTGGCGTTCGAGCCGAACGGCGAGAGCGCGGACCGGCTGGCGCGGAACGCCGAGCGGAACGGGCTCGGCGATCGGCTCGACCTCAGGCGGGCGGGCGCGGGCGACGCGAACGCGACGCTTACCTTCTATCGATCGACGTTCTCGAAGTGCTCGGCGTTCGACCGCGATCTGGCGACGAGGTGGGGCGCGAGCGTCGCCGGGACGGAGTCGGTCCCGGTCCGACGGCTCGACGAACTCGTCGAGGGCGTCGGCGACGAGAGAGCCGACGGGGGCGGGACAGTCCCGCCGCCGGACGCCGTGAAGGTCGACGTCGAGGGGCGCGAGGGGGCGGTCCTCCGGGGCGCGGCGGAGACGCTCGCGACGTACCGTCCGCTGCTCGTCGTGGAGGTCCACGAGTCGGGGTCAGCGGAGGGAGGCGCGGCGGACGAGGGGACGATGAGCCCGGACCCCGCCGCCCTCCGCGAGTGGCTAACGGCGCGGGAGTACGCGGTCGAGGAAGCGGAAGACGTGTGGATCTGTCGGGCGACAGGAGAGTCGATAAAAGGCCGCTGAGTCGGTCGCCGCGCCGCCGGTCCGGTCGCTGTGCCGTTGAGTGGCGCCCCGTCGCCGAGTCAGTCGTCGCGCCGCTGTTTCATCCCCTGGCGGGTGAACTGCGGCGTGGTGCGGAGTCCCCGCTTCTTCCGGAACGACCGGTACAAGGCGATCGCGAGCGGCGAGGCCAGCGCGAGGACGACGAGCGCGAGCCGCCAGTTGTTCGCGAACGAGTAGAGGATCGTCGCCGAGAGGACGCCGACGGCGAGTAGCACCGAGTAGGCGATCCGCATCGCCAGCTTCTCTAAGACCTTCGTGTCATCCTCTAAGACGACGTTGACCGTCAGGTCGTCGCGGTTGGCGCGGTCGAGGAACTCGTCGGCCTTCGGCGGGACCGTGAACAGCGCCTCGGTGGTCTGTTGTACCTGTCGGCCGGCGTCTTCGGCGAGGTCACGGGCGGTCTGCTCGTAGTACCCCTCCTCGCGGAGGTAGTCGGTCGCCGTCGAGATGAAGTCGAACTCGGGGTCTAAGGTGACACAGACCCCCTCGACGACGGTGGCGACCCGGAGGACCAAGGCGAGGTTCGGCGGGAGCCGGAGCGGGAACTCGTAGATGGACGACTCCACCTGCTCGATGATCTGGTTCACCTGGTACTGCTCGACGTCCTCGCCCCGGACGTCGGCGATGGCGAGCTCCATCACGTTCCCCATCACCTCGCGGTCGGCCTCCGGCGAGAGGGTCCCCATCGAGATGAGCGTGTCGAGGATGGCGTCGATATCCTGCCGCGCGACCGCGACGTAGAACTCGACGATCTTCTCCTGGACGAACGGGTCCACCCGCCCCGCCATGCCGAAGTCGTAGAAGATCACGGACCCGTCGTCCGCGACCGCGAGGTTCCCCGGGTGGGGGTCGGCGTGGAACACGCCGTCGTCGATGATCATCTGGAGGTACACTTCCTGGAGGATCTCCGCGATCGCCGTCCGGTCGTGACCAGCCTCGTCGAGCGCGTCGATGTCGCTGATCTTCGTGCCCGGGACGTACTCCATGGTGAGCACCCGCGGCCCCGACACCGACTCGTACGTCTCTGGGATCCGGATCCGATCGTTGTCCGCGAAGTTGCCGCGGATCTCCTCGAGCATCGTCCGCTCGCGGGCGTAGTCCATCTCCTCGCGGATCGTCTTGGCGAACTCGTCGGCGAGGTTCTCCAGGGAGAACGACCGGCCGGCGCCGGTGAACCGCTTGACCAGCGGGATCGACCAGCGGATCGTGCGGAGGTCGGCCTCGACGAGCGACTCGATGCCGGGCCGACGCACCTTCACCGCGACCTCGTCGCCCTCGTAGGTGGCGGTGTACACCTGTCCGAGGCTCGCGCCGCTTATCGGGTCGCGGTCGAAGTCGTCGAACGTCTCGTCGACCGGCCCGAACTCGTCTTCGAGGACGACCCGCGACTCCTCCCACGGCGCGGGGGGAACGTCGTCTTGGAGTCCCTCCAAGACCTCGATGTACGCGGGGGGAAGGATGTCGGGACGCGTCGAGAGGATCTGTCCGAGTTTGATGAACGTCGGCCCGAGCGTGAGCAGGATGTCGAGCAGCACCGCGGCGCGCTCGCGCTGGGTCTCGGCGTCGACCTCTCGGCTCCCGCCGAACAGGAAGTACCGGCGGCGGTCACGCCAGTAGGCGACGATGAGCGGCGAGAACTGCCGCAGAACGACGACGAACCGCCAGTAGGCGCGAAGGTTGACCAGCGTGACCACCCGTCAGGCGTCGCCCTCGCCGTCCGCGTCGTCGACGGGGATGGTCCGGGAGACGTCGCGCTCTCGCTTGGGGAGGGAGATTTCGAGGACGCCGCGGTCGATCTCGGCGTCGGCGCCCGCGCCGTCGGCGTCGTTCGGGAGGGGGAGTTCCGCGTCGAGGAACAGCGGGCGGTCCTCCCGGACGTACTCGAACCCGTCGGGGACGGCCTTCTCGCGGCGACCCTCGATGTCGATACGACCGTCCTCGACGAGCACCTCGGTCGTCGCTGCGGTCGCGCCCGGGAGGTCGACGACGAGGACGTACCCGTCGTCGGACTCGAGTAGGTCCGCAAACACCGCGTCCGGGAGGTCCCGGAGCGCGTCGCGTAGCGCTGACATAGGGGTCGGTAGGATCGCCGCGGCGAAAAACCTGTGGAAAAGGGGGATCGGGGCGGGAGATCCACCGCGGGTGACGCGGAGCGAGTGCCGCTGGTGGCGCGGAGCGAGTGCCACGGGTGGCGCGGAGCGAGTGGGGCTCCCGGGGAGGCGGCTCAGTCGCGGTCGCCGATGTCGAGGTCGAACTTCCCGAGGTCCTCGCCCTGCGACTCGCCCGGGAGGATGTCGCCGAGGCCCGCGCCGAACGCCGCCGCCGCCCAGACGACCGCGACCCGACCGGCCCGTTCGAGGGCGGTGGGGTCCCCCTCGTGGAGGCGGCCCCAGAACAGCAGCATTGTCGCCGACGTGGCGAGCGAGACGAGGAGGACGCCCGCGTACCGGCGCGGGATGAATCCGAAGATCGGGTGGCGGATCGCGATCTGCCGGAAGTCGGCGAAGTAGAGGAGCCCGGCGGTCGCGAGGAAGACGAAGCCGACGTGGCCGATCAGGAGGACCGGAACGCCGGCGACGGTCGTCGCGGCGAACCAGGCCGCGATCTCGAAGACGCCCCCCTCGACGAGCAGCGGGAGCGCGAACAGCGCCGCCCCGACGAACGACTCGGCGAGGTCTCTGGAGGTGTACTTCGTGATCCGCTCCGCGAGCGCGCCGCTCCCGGGCATCCGCTCGACGAGCGAGATCGTCTGTCGAACCTCCTCGCGCTCGTGGCCCTCGTCGACCGTGTCGCGCAGGGCGTCGAGCTTCGCGAGCAGGTCGTCGATGTCGGGGTCGCCCGGGGGCGGTTCGGCCGGAGGCTGTTCGGCGCCCGCCGGCGCTCCGGACCCGTCGGCACGGCCGGTATCGCCGTCGTCGCTGTCGACCATGTGCCCACGGGACGCGCGACCGACCTAAATCTCGCGGCGGTCGGCGGGTCCCCGCGGTCGCGAGCCGACGACCGGCGGGACGGGCGGCCTACAGCCGACCGAGGAACGCGGAGAGCGCGTCGTTGAACGCGGTCGGCGCTTCGAGCATCGCGAGGTGCGCGGCGTCGGGGACCTCCGCGAGCTCTCCGGCCGGGATCCCGTCCGCGAGGTACTCATGGTACGCGGGCGGCGTGAGCTCGTCGTGCGCGCCGACGAGCGCGAGCGCCGGGACGCCGATCTCGTCGAGTCGCTCCCGGACGTCGAACCGGTGGCAGGTGAGGAAGTCGCGTTCGGTGACCGCTCGCCCGCACTCGCGCATGGCCGCCTCGGAGAGCTCGACGTACTCGGGCGGCGCGTCGTGGAAGAGGCGGTCCGGCTCGTGGAGCAGCGAGACGGCCCGCTCGAAATCGTCGGCGAGCGCGCCGCGGAGGGGCTCGGCCACCGCGAGCTTCGCGCCCGTGCCCGCGAGGACGAGGCCGTCGAGCGCGAGGTCGCGCTCTAAGGCGACCCGCAGCGCGACCGCGCCGCCGAGGGAGTTGCCGCAGAGGACTGTCGCCCCCGTCTCCTCCGCGACCGCGACCACGTCGTCCGCGTACGCGTCGAGCGTCTCGGGGCCGGCGGGCGTCGCGACGTCGTCGCTGTCGCCGTGCCCGGAGAGGTCGACGGCGACGCTCGGAACCCGGTCGGCCAGCCTGGCCTGCGACTTCCAGATGTCTTTCGTGCCGCCGCTGCCGTGAACGAAGCAGACCGTCGGCCCGTCGCCGCCGCGGTCGAAGCGGCGGTACGCCGTCGCGCGACCGTCGTGGGTGACCCGTTCCATGTCCGGGCGGTTCGGCGCCGAGCGGTATAAGCGCCCGAGGGAGCCGACGCGCGCTCGGCGACTCGATCGGCGCCGCGGGTCCGACCGCACGACGGCGGACGGTCGGCGGTGGAATCGCTCGAACCGCTACACTACCGTTAGTACAAAGAAGCACTCACGTCATGCGATTTTGAGCGTCAAGTTTAAATACTTACGCGACTAACTCGTAGTTAGGATGAATCACATACAGACCCGATCGACCGGCGACGGCGCGCTGCTGCGCCGGTACGAGTACGACGACGGCTGGACCGTCGCCGCCGACCTCGACGTCGACGACGAGGCCGTCACCGTCGACACCGTCGGCGAGACGGCGATCGTCGTCGTAGAGGGACCGGACGGGCCGGTCGAATCGGAGTTCGAGCTGCCCGGGACGGCCGCCGACGTGGCGGTGAACAACGGCGTGCTAACCGTGGAGGGCGACCGATGAAGCTCACTGTCAAGCCGCTGAAACAGAAGGACGCCGGCCGTCGCCTGGCGGCAATCGACCGCGTCGCGGCCGACGAGCTCGGGCTCTCCGGCGGGGACATCGTCCGCGTCGAGAGCGCCGACGGGGCGGCGATCGCCCGCGTCTGGCCCGGCTACCCCGAGGACGACGGGACGGGCGTGATCCGCATCGACGGGCGCCTCCGCCAGGAGGCCGACGTGGGGATCGACGACCGCGTCACCGTCGAGGACGTCGACGTCTCGCGGGCGGACGCAGTGACGATCGCCTTCCCCAGCCAGCTGCGGGTGCGGGGGCAGATCGCCCCGTTCATCCGGGACAAGCTCTCCGGTCAGCCGGTGACCGAGGGGCAGACGATCCGGACCTCGCTCGGCTTCGGGCTGATGGGCGGCCAGTCGCAGGCGGTCCCGATGAAGATCGCCGAGACGAGCCCCGGCGGCACGGTCGTCATCACCGACGAGACGGAGATCAGCATCTCCGAGATCTCCGCCGAGGAGATCGCCGACCGCGGCGAGGCCGCGGGCGGCACCGGCGAGGGGCCGGACGTGACCTACGAGGACATCGGCGGGCTCGACGACGAGCTCGAACAGGTCCGCGAGATGATCGAGCTCCCGATGCGGCACCCGGAGCTGTTCAAGCGCCTCGGCATCGACCCGCCGAAGGGCGTCCTGCTCCACGGCCCGCCGGGCACTGGGAAGACGCTGATCGCGAAGGCGGTCGCCAACGAGATCGACGCGAACTTCCACACGATCTCCGGCCCGGAGATCATGTCGAAGTACTACGGCGAGAGCGAGGAGCAGCTCCGCGAAGTGTTCGAGGAGGCGTCCGAGGAGTCACCGTCGATCATCTTTATGGACGAGCTCGACTCCATCGCGCCCAAGCGCGAGGAGGCGGGCGGCGACGTGGAGCGCCGCGTCGTGGCGCAGCTGCTCTCGCTGATGGACGGGCTCGAAGAGCGCGGCGAGGTCGTCGTCATCGGGGCGACGAACCGCGTCGACGCCATCGATCAGGCGCTCCGACGGGGCGGCCGCTTCGACCGCGAGATCGAGGTGGGCGTCCCCGACCGGGACGGTCGCAAGGAGATCCTTCAGGTCCACACGCGGAACATGCCGCTGACCGACGGGATCGACCTCGACGAGTACGCCGAGAACACGCACGGCTTCGTCGGGGCCGACCTCGAATCGCTGGCGAAGGAGTCCGCGATGCACGCGCTGCGGCGCATCCGCCCGGAGATCGACCTCGAATCGGACGAGATCGACGCCGACGTGCTGAACAGCATCCAGGTGACCGAGTCGGACTTCAAGGAGGCGATCAAGGGGATCGAACCCTCCGCGCTGCGGGAGGTGTTCGTGGAGGTCCCCGACACCACCTGGGACGACGTCGGCGGCCTCGGGGACACGAAAGAGCGGCTCCGCGAGACGATCCAGTGGCCGCTCGAGTACCCCGAGGTGTTCGACGAGCTCGACATGCAGGCCGCGAAGGGCGTCCTGATGTACGGCCCGCCGGGCACGGGGAAGACCCTGCTCGCGAAGGCCGTCGCCAACGAGAGCGAGTCCAACTTCATCTCGATCAAGGGGCCCGAGCTGCTGAACAAGTACGTGGGCGAGTCCGAGAAGGGCGTCCGCGAGGTGTTCAGCAAGGCCCGCGAGAACGCGCCGACGATCGTGTTCTTCGACGAGATCGACTCGATCGCCACCGAGCGCGGGAAGAACTCCGGCGACTCCGGCGTGGGCGAGCGCGTCGTCTCCCAGCTGCTGACGGAGCTCGACGGCCTCGAGTCGCTGGAGGACGTCGTCGTCGTCGCGACGACGAACCGCCCCGACCTCATCGACTCGGCGCTGCTGCGTCCCGGCCGGCTGGACCGGCACGTCCACGTGCCCGTCCCCGACGAGGAGGCCCGCCGCCGGATCTTCGAGGTCCACACGCGGAACAAGCCGCTGGCCGACGACGTCGACCTCGACGCCCTCGCCCGGAAGACCGAGGGGTACGTGGGGGCCGACATCGAGGCGGTCGCCCGCGAGGCGTCGATGAACGCCTCTCGGGAGTTCATCGGCAGCGTCACGCGCGAGGAGGTCGGCGAGTCCGTCGGCAACGTCCGCGTGACGATGGAGCACTTCGAGGACGCGCTGAGCGAGGTGAACCCGAGCGTCACCCCCGAGACGCGCGAGCGCTACGAGGAGATAGAAAAGCAGTTCAAGCGGTCGGAGGTCGACCGCACCGAGGCCGAACCGGGCGCGGCGTTCCAGTAAGCCGGGCGCTTCGACCCGAACCGGCGGCCGGCCCGCGGCGGTTTTTAGACAAGTCCCAGCGTCGACAGCAGGTAGAACGCCGCGACGACGACGATGCCGATCGTGACGAGCCGCCACGCGAGCTTCAATACGAACTTGCCGACGACGATGACGAGCGCGACGGCGACGAGGGCGACCAGGAGCTGCCCGACCTGACTGCCGAGCAGCGCGGCCTGTGCCGGCGCGGCGAGCCCCGCGAGCGCGAGCGACGTTGCGGTCATGTCCCGGACCACGGCGACGCCGGGCATAAGCTTGTGGGAGGAGCCGGAAGTCGTTTACTGGTTCTGATAGGTCTTCAGGCATTCCGGTGATGGGGCCGAGCGTGGATCCGCCCGACATCGGCCGACACGGCGGTATCGGGCGCCGGCTGGGCCGGCGGTTGCCGCCTCGATCGACCCCCCTTCTGTTCCCGTGGGAGACCGCTCACATCGTGTGGTTTTTTCGATCGACGACCAGTTTCACTCCGGTCTACCTATGCTTATGTGTCCAGAGCCCATTCCTTACCGACGTACCGGATTCAGCGTCAGGCGCACCGGAGAGACGTTACATACCGAATCGGACATGTAGAAGCCGGGCGGGGCCGAACATCCGAACGTACAAGGGCCCGCCTCGCCAGTACACCAACACTACAGATGATCCATATTCCACGCAAAGCCAGCGGGGTGGCCGCCGAATGAGCAGCGACGGCGTCTCCGCCGACGGAGTCGAACTGCCGATCAAACGAACCACGGGCGAGACGATGGAGGAGCGCCTCACGGGCAACGCCTACCAGAACATCCTGCCCGCGCGCTACCTCCGGAAGAACGCGGACGGCGAACCGATCGAAGACCAGGAGGAACTCTTCGACCGCGTCGCGCGAAACGTCGCGCTCGCGGAGGCCGTCTTCGAGGCTGAAAACCAGGGCGTCGAGGTCACCGTCACGCCCGACCAGCTGAAGCCCGACCACCCGCGGCGCGACGAGCTCGCCGAGGACGTGTTCGGCGCGGGCACGACGGCCGACGACGACGCGGAGGCCACGCTCACGGCCCACAACGTCAACAAGTTCGCGTACGAGACGGTCGTTCCCGAGCTCCCCGACGGGGTGCGCGACCACGTCGAGGCGACCGCCGAGACGTTCCGACAGGGGATGGAGTCGCTTTCCTTCATGCCGAACTCCCCGACGCTGATGAACGCCGGCGACGAGCTCCAGCAGCTCTCCGCCTGCTTCGTCGACTCGCCGGGCGACGACATCACCGACATCCACCAGACCGCCAAGGAGGCGGCCGAGGTGTTCCAGTCCGGCGGCGGCATGGGGTACGCGTTCTGGAAGCTCCGGCCGTACGGCGACTCCGTCGGCTCCACCGGCGGCATCGCCTCCGGGCCGATCACGTTCATGCGGACGTTCGACCAGATGTGCGAGACGATCGCGCAGGGCGGCGCGCGCCGCGGCGCCCAGATGGGCGTCATGCGCATCTCGCACCCGGACGTGATCCAGTTCATCCACGCGAAGAACAAGGACGTCTCGCTGGCCCACTCGCTGCGGCTCAACGACCCCGACGACTTCACGCACAACTCCTTCGCGGACGCGCTGGAGGAGGCCCGGGAGCTCATCGACGAGGACGGCAAGGTGCCCGAGCACCTCCGGAACGCGGTCGAGGGACACCTCTCGAACTTCAACATCAGCGTCGGCGTCACCGACGACTTCATGGAGGCGCTGGCGAACGACGAGGAGTTCACCTTCACCAACCCCCGCACCGAGGAGCCCCACGTCGCCACCCCGGAGACGAAGGAGCTCTACGACATGTTCGGGCTCGGCGAGCACGTCGAGGTCGGCGAGGAGCTCTCCGTCCCGGCGGCGGAGATCTGGGATCACATGATCCAGGGCGCCCACGAGAACGGGGAGCCGGGCGTCGTCTACCTCGAACGGATCAACAAGGAGCACTCCTTCGACGTGGAGGAGCACCCGGAGCACCAGATTCTCGCGACGAACCCCTGCGGCGAGCAGCCGTTAGAGGAGTACGAGGCCTGTAACCTCGGCCACATCAACCTCTCGACGCTCGCGGACCTCGACGCGCCCGACTGGCGCGTCTGGTCGGACGAGCACGCCGACGAGTACGACTCCGAGGCGGCCGCAGTCGAGGCGTTCCTCGAAGAGGCGATCGACTTCGAGGAGTTCGAAGAGCGGATCGCGTACGGCACCCGCTTCCTCGAGAACGTCGTCACGATGTCCGACTTCCCGGTCGACGAGATCGAGGAGAAGGTCCGCGACATGCGGAAGATCGGGCTCGGAATCATGGGGCTCGCGCAGCTGTACGTCCAGCTCGGCGTCCGCTACGGCTCCGAGTCGGGCAACGAGATCGCCCGGCAGCTGATGACCCACATCAACCACGAGTCGAAGCTCGCCTCCCACGATCTCGCCGAGGAGCGCGGGACGTTCAACGACTGGGCGGACTCGAAGTACGCGAACCCGACCGAGCACCGCGACTGGTTCGAGCACTTCACCGGGCTCGACGCCGACGAGTGGGCGGACGGCTTCCCGATCCGGAACCACAACACGACGACGATCGCCCCCACGGGCACGACGTCGATGATCGGCAACACGACCGGCGGCTGCGAGCCGATCTACAACGTCGCCTACTACAAGAACGTCTCCGACGACGTCCAGGGCGACGAGATGCGCGTCGAGTTCGACGACTACTTCCTGCGCACGCTGGAGGCCAACGACGTCGACGTCGAGGCCGTCAAGCGCGAGGCGCAGGCGCAGATGGCCGAAAACGCGTTCGACGGCGTCGAGGGGCTCGACACCGTCCCGGACGCCATCGGCGAGCTGTTCGTCGTCACCGGCGACCTCTCGGCTAAGGACCACGCCGGCGTCCAGGTCGCCTGTCAGAAGGGCGTCGACTCCGCCATCTCGAAGACCGTGAACGCGCCCAACGACTCGACGCTGGGCGACGCCAAGGAGGTCTTCGAGTACATCTACGAGAACGGCGGGAAGGGCGTCACCTACTACCGCGACGGCACCCGCTCGAAGCAGGTGCTCACGACGCGGGCGCAGAACACGGAGTTCGCCGACGAGAGCGAG
The DNA here is from genome assembly GCF_002135005.1 of Halorubrum sp. SD612. Lineage (NCBI taxonomy): Archaea > Methanobacteriati > Methanobacteriota > Halobacteria > Halobacteriales > Haloferacaceae > Halorubrum > Halorubrum sp. SD612. The sequence continues at coordinate 42,586 of NZ_NEWI01000006.1, forward strand.
GCCGCGGAGACCATCGTCGAGCAGATCAACGAGGTCTTCGGCGGCGTCGAGGCGTTCCTCGACAACGAGGACGTCCGCGTGGCGATCGACGCGGAGGTCGCAGACCTGCTCGAAGCGACCGAGCAGCCCCGGATCGACTACAGCGAGCGCAGCCCGCGCCCCGACTCGCTGTCGGGCGTCACCCAGCGGGTCGAGACGGGCTACGGCAAGCTGTACGTCACCATCAACGAGGACGAGAACGGTCGACCGTTCGAGCTGTTCGCGAACATCGGCCACTCCGGCGGCTACACCAACTCCTTCACCGAGGCGCTCGCGAAGGTCATCTCGACGGCGCTGCGCTCCGGCGTCGACCCCGAGGAGATCGTCGACGAGCTCCAGGGCACCCGGAGCCCGAAGGTCGCCTGGGACAAGGGCGAGCAGATCCAGTCGATCCCGGACGCCATCGGCACCGCGCTGCGGCGCTACCTCGACGACGACGTCGACAAGGGGATCCCTCAACAGCAGAGCCTCGACGACGTCGGGGAGGCCGCGTCGAGCGCGAGTCCGCCGAGCCAGACCGACGGCGGCGCGGTCGACGCCGGCGCGGCGACCGGCGCCCCGAGCGGGACCGCTCCGACGGGCGAGGACGACGCGGCCGGCGCCGACGACTCGACCCAGCAGCTCATCGCGGCGGGCGAGTCGCCCGAGTGTCCCGAGTGCGGCGGGATGAACCTCTACTACTCCGAGGGCTGTAAGACGTGCGAGTCGTGCGGCTGGTCGGAGTGTTAGCCGGGCGGCGCGAACGTCGGTAGCGGGCGGTCGACGGCGCGGTTTTCTGCGGGTCGTTGACGCTCCCGCGCGCGTTCACTACCGGTCGATAGACGAGCGTGACGCTGTTCGGGTCAGGTGAAGCGGTCGGGACCGAAAAGAGATTACCGTCGGCTCAGTCGTCTTCGAGCGCCTGCGCGATGCGCTGGAGCTGGCGGGTGGCGTCGCGGACCTCGTCGCGGAGCTGGCGCACCTCGCGGACGAGCTCCTCGTTGCCGCCGTCGTCGCCGCGGGCGCCCTGCTCTGCGCCCGCGCCGGGACCGCCGCCCATGCCGGGCGGGCCGCCCGCGCCGCCGGGGCCGCCGCCGCCCATCATGCCGGACATCATCTGCGCGAAGGGGTTGCCGCCGCCGCCACCGCCCATCCCCGGCGGGCCGCCGCCGCCCATCATCTCCTCGGGGTCGGGACGCTCGCCCTCCTCGCGCTCCTGCTCGCGTCGCTCGCGGATCTCCTCGACGCGCTCGCGGAAGGACTTCTCCTCGCCGTCGTCGCCGTCGGGGGCGTCGCCCTGTTCGCCGGCCTCGCCGTTCTCGGGGTCGGTGGCGTCGTCTGCCATGCGCCACGGTTCGGCGGCGCCGCCGAAAAGGGTTGTCGTGGCGTCCGCGACGGTGTTTTTATAAGTCGGGGCGAGCGGTCTCCGCCCCGCCGGCGTCAGGTCCGAACCATGCGGTGGCAGTTCGGACACTCCGTCGCCTCCGTGTCCCGTCCGGCCGCGGGCACGCGGTCGCCGCAGTTCGGGCACCGCGTCCGGGCGCGAGCGTACTCCGTACTCGACCGGACCGCGGAGCGGTCGGTGTCGTCGCCCATGTGCGGTTGTGACTAGTTACCATACAAATAGGTTGCCGACATATCCCTAAAACACCATTTAGGCCGTCGAGCGCGGGTCGTCCGCGCGCCGGCCTCACTCGTGGCCGGAAACGCGGACGGGCTCGTAGGGTTCTTCGAGCCACTCGAGGTCGGAGTCTGAGAGGTCGATGTCGAGCGCCTCGACGGCGTCTTCGAGGTGTTCGACGCTCGTCGTGCCGACGATGGGCGTGTCGACCGAGTCCTTGTGGAACAGCCACGCCAAGGCGATCTGCGCCATCTTCACTTCCTTCTCGGCGGCGAGCTCCTCGACGCGCTCGTTGACCTCGCGCCCGCCGCCCTCGCGGTACGGGTGCGCGTAGAGGTGCTCTTCGGTCTCGCCGCGGAGCGTCGCGTCCACCTCCTCGTGCGGTCGCGCCAGGTACCCGCGGGCGAGCGGGCTCCACGGCATCACGCCGATCCCCTCCTTCTCGCACAGCGGGAGGGTCTCGCGCTCCTCCTCGCGGTACGCGAGGTTGTAGTGGTTCTGCATCGTGGCGAACCGCTCGTACCCCTCGCGCTCGCTCGTGTGGAGCGACTCGGCGAACTGGTGGGCCCACATCGAGGAGGCGCCGAGATACCGTACGTCGCCGCGCCGGACCGCGTCGTCGAGCGCGGCGAGCGTCTCCTCGATCGGGGTGTCGTAGTCCCACCGGTGGATCTGGTAGAGGTCGATCGTCTCCGTGTTCAGCCGGTCGAGGGAGTTCTGAAGCTCCTGTTCGATCGCCTTCCGGGAGAGGCCGCCGGAGTTCGGGTTCGACTCGTCCATCTGGAAGTACCCCTTCGTGGCCACGACGAACTCGTCGCGGTCGTACCCGTCGAGCGCCTCGCCGAGGACGCGCTCGCTCTCCCCGTTCGAGTACATGTTGGCGGTGTCGAAGAAGTTCACGCCCAGTTCGATCGCGCGCTCGACCAGCTCCTTCCCCGCTTCCTCGTCGAGGACCCACTCGCGCCAGTCGGGATCGCCGAAGCTCATACAGCCGAGACAGATCTTCGAGACCGTCGTACCGGTGGAACCGAGCGTCGTGTACTCCATACCCGTACCAGTCCGAGGCGGGACAAAAAGCTACGCGCGGCGGCGGCGCTCGCGGGGAGTGCGTCGGGAGAGATCGGGAGGCGCGTCGGGGTCTCAGTCGCGGAACGACGCGGTGTACACGAGGAACGCTCCGGTGAGGAGGACGAAGGCGAGGAACGTGACGAGGGCGAGCACGTTCGCGACCGGGGCGAGCGGGGCGAGGAAGGACTGGCCGGTCGAGTCGAGTACCAGGACGGCGAGGAGCGCGGCGATCAGGCCGAGCAGCCAGTTCGTGAGGATCTCGTCCATGGCTCGCCCGACACGTCGGGGCGACAAAAAGCCGCGGATGGGGGCGGGACGCGCCGTCGGGCGATCGGTTCGCGGAGCCGCGCGCCGGCGCTCGCGGCGTCGGAGCTATGGCGCTGGCGCCCGTGGATCCCGTCGTGAGCGACCGGACGACGTGCTGGCTGCTCGGCGACCAGCTCAACCCCGACCTCGACGTCCTCGACGACGCCGACGACGTGCTGCTGATCGAGGCGCACGGCTTCGCCGACCGGAAGCCGTACCACGCCCACAAGCTGACGCTCGTCTTCTCGGCGATGAGACACTTCCGCGACGAGCTCCGCGAGCGCGGCCACGACGTGACGTACCTGCGGGCGGGGTCGTTCGGCGAGGCCCTCGACGAGTTCCTCGCGGAGCGCGCGGCGGGAGCGCGCGACGGCAAGGGGGGCGACGGCGACGACGGCGGCGACGAACCGCGCCTGCGTCTCATGCGGCCCGCGAGCCACGGCGCCGGCGCGCGGCTCCGCGAACTGGTCGCCGAGCGCGGCGGAACGCTCGATCTCGTCGACAACGAGCTGTTCTGGACGACGCCGGCCGACTGGCGCGAGTGGACCGGCGGGGAGGAGGCCGAGACCGGCGACGGCGAACCGCTCCTCGGAGAAGGCGGCGCCGCGGAGCGCACCTTCCGACAGGAGAACTGGTACCGACGCGTCCGCCGCGAGACGGGCGTGCTGATGGACGGTGAGGAGCCGGTCGGCGGCGAGTGGAACTACGACGACCTGAACCAGGAGACGCCGCCGGACGACTGGGAGCCGCCCGCGCGGCCGGCGTTCGAGCCGGACGAGCTGACCCGCGAGACCCACGCGTGGGTCCGGGAGCGGTTCGACACGTGGGGGACCGACTCGCTCGACGGGTTCGCGTGGCCGGTCACGCGCGACGAGGCGCGCGAGGCGCTCGGCCGCTTCGTCCGCGACGGGCTCCCCGCGTTCGGGCGCTACGAGGACGCGATGGTCGGCGGCGAGCCGTTCCTCTCGCACTCGCTGCTCTCGCCCGCGATCAACCTCGGGCTGCTCGACCCGCGCGAGCCGGTCCGGGCGGTCGAGCGCGCCTACGCGGAGCGGGGCGTCGATCCGGGCGGATACGATCCCGAAGTCCGTGGAGACACGGGCGGGGGGACGACCTCCCTCGATCAGTTCGGCGGCGACGCCGACGCGGCGGCGGCCGGTGACGCCCCGGACGACCGCGACGCGACCGACGACGACCTCGCCCCCGTCCCGCTCAACGCAGCGGAGGGGTTCGTGAGGCAGGTGATCGGCTGGCGGGAGTTCATGCGTCACGTCTACCGCGAGGCGATGCCCGAGCTGGCCGACGCGAATCAGCTGGAACAGGAGCGGGACCTGCCGCCCGCCTACTGGGACGGCGACACCGACATGCGGTGTCTCTCGGAGGCGGTCGGCCACGTCCGCGAGTTCGGCTACGCCCACCACATCGAGCGCCTGATGGTGTTATCGAACTTCGCGCTGGTGTACGGGGCCGACCCGGCGGAGCTGAACGAGTGGTTCCACCTCGGCTTCGTCGACGCCTACCACTGGGTGACGACGCCGAACGTCGTCGCGATGGGGTCGTTCGGGACGGACGTGCTCTCCTCGAAGCCGTACGCCTCCTCGGGGAGCTACGTGAACCGGATGAGCGACCACTGCGCGGACTGCCCGTACGCGGTCTCGCGGACCACCGGCGAGGGCGCCTGCCCGTTCAACGCGCTCTACTGGGACTTCCTGAAGGAGAACGAGGAGACGCTGCGCGGCACCGGGCGGATGGGGCTGATGTACTCGCACGTCGACGACAAGGACGACGCGGAGTGGGAGTCGATCCGGGAGCGCGCTGACCGGGTGCGCGAGCTGGCGGCCGACGGCGAGCTGTGAGTCGCCGCCGGACCGCGGCGGGGGCCCGGCCCTACTCGCCGCCCGCGAGCCGGCGCAGCCGCGGGAGCGCCTGCTCGTACCCGAGTCCGACGAGTCCGACGTACAACGCGAGCAGTCCCATCCCGACGGCCCAGGCGCCGAGGACGAGCTCGCCGCCGGAGACCGCGGAGAGTCCGAACCGTTCGAGCACGACGCCGACCGCGGCGGCCGCGCCGGCGCCGACGGTGACGGCGAGGAGTTCGACGAGTTCGACCGCGACGGCGGGTACTTCGACCATACCGGAGGGGAACGGTCGGCGATTATGACTCTTTCGGGAGAACGGTGAAACGCTGCGTTCGGATTATTTCAGTCCGAACGACCGCATGGCCGTGTCGACGAGCCCCTTCGCGATCAGCGCGAGGCCGGCGAGCAGCACCATCACGGCGCCGGCGATGACGGGGTCGCGAACGGTGATGATGCCGACGGCGACGAAGACGACGAGGACGCCGACGATGCCTTCGAGTCCGAGCGTGTCACGCATGTCGTGGGA
>NZ_NEWI01000070.1:0-16104 GCF_002135005.1 Halorubrum sp. SD612
CCGTGACGTTGAGCCCCGCCACTCCGAGGTCGGCCGCGCCCGTGATCGCCGCGGCCGCGGCGTCGGCGTCCGGCTCGAAGGTGACGTACCGCGCGTCGAGGCCGAGCGCCTCGTAGCCCGCCTCGTGTAGCGGCGGCGACAGCGAGTGCCCGACCGGGTTCCCGATCAGTCCGTAAACGTCCATGCCCGCCCCCGCGGCCGCGACCGACAAAAGGCGGTCGGTCGGACGACGCGTCCGCGGTCTACCCGTGCCCTCGCGGCTGAACGTCTCGTCCGGCCGTCTACTCGCGCTGCCCCTCGGCGTCCCGGTCCGCGTCGATGACGTCTTCGAGGGTCTCGGTGCCGACGTCGCTGGCGACCTTGACGCCGACGAGCGACACGACGATTCCGCCGACGATGAACGCCGCCAGCTGCTGGACCGGGGTCATCGCCATCCCGTACGCCGACAGCGGCTGCCGGATCGCCTCCTGGGCGAGGAAGTAGCCCGCGAACCCGCGGACGACGAGGGCCACCGCGGCGATGACGAACGGGAGGTTGAGGTACGGCGTCCGGATCCCCTCGTCGCGGATCAGCTCATCGAGCAGCCGCCCGACGGCCGCGGTCACGCCGGCGACCGCGAACCACGGGACCGCGACGAAGGTAAACTCCACGACCTCGACGAGCCGGGGCGATCCGGGGGCCAGCTCCGAGGCGGCGAGGAAGCCGAAGAAGCCGCCGACCAGCGCGAGCCCCCCGGCGACGACGTACGTCACGACCGACACCTGTCCGGCGTACAGCGCCTCGCGGACGCGCTCGGGCATTCCCGCCATCAGCCGGTCGATCGCGAGCCCCTTGTACAGCAGCGCGGCGCCGAGCAGCCCGGCGACGCCCGCGACCGCTTCGCCCGCGGAGAACCAGGCGAACAGCGCGGGCACGAGGAGCAGCGCGACCCCGACGGGGACCAACACCGTCGACCGCAGCTGTTCGTCGGCGAGGAACTGCTTGAGGAGGTAGTAGGTGGACTCGATGTCGCGGGCCTGCCGGACGACGACGCGGTCGACGGAGTCGACGGGGACCCGCGACTCCACGACCGGGAGGACGCGCTCGTCCTCGGCGGAGTCGACGACGACGATCGCGGCCCGCGGGTCGTACCGCTCCACGAGGTCGTCGAGCTGGGAGGCGATAGAGCGGTCGGCGCCGACCGCCGTGTCGCTCTCGGCGGAGACGACCGCCACCACCGACTCCTCGCGTTCGTCCCTGAGGTCGCGCGCGACGCGAAGCGACTCCAGCAGGCAGTTCACGCTGGCGTCCTCGGGGTCGTCCAGCCCGGCGTCCGTGACCAGCGACCGGACGGCCTCCCAGCCGGCGACCGGCATCGGGACGTTGGTGGCGCGGCCGATCGCCCCGGAGCGATCGACGCAGATGACCAGCGTCGTCACGTGTCGACTCACACCGCGACCGGACAAAAATCCTCCCCGTCGCTAGCGGAACTCCACGTCGATGTCGCCGCCGTCGTCGACGAAGGCGTCCGCGACGCCGCTCCCGGCGGCGAACGCGACCCGCTCGGCGCCGATACCGAGCCGCTCCGCCAGTCCGCGCTCCGGCGTGAACTCGCGCACTTCCGGCTCCGCGCCGATCAGCTCCGCGAGCCGGTCCTCCACGTCGTCCTCGGTCCCGAGCTCGTCGACGAGCCCGATCTCCGCGGCGTCGTCGCCGAGGTACACGCGCGCCTCGGTCTCCCGGATCTCTTCGGGGTCCATGTCGCGTCCCTCGCTCACGGTCTCGACGAACTGCTCGTAGTAGCCGTCGATGATCCCTTGGAGGTACTCGCGTTCCTCCTCCTCGATCTCCTTCAGCGGGACGCCGGCGTCCTTGTACTCCCCGGCAGTGAACTGCTCGTAGGAGATCCCCAGCTTGTCGGCGAGCCCCTTCGCGTTCGGTCGGGAGCCGACGACGCCGATGGAGCCGACGAGGCTGGCGTCGCGTGCCCACAGCTCGTCGCAGCCGCTCGCGATCCAGTACCCCCCGGAGGCGCAGGTGTCGGTCGCGTACGCCACAGTCGGCCCGTCGAAGGCGGCGGCGGCCCGCCGGATGTCGTCGCTCGGGACGACCTCGCCGCCGGGCGTATTGAGCTCGACGAGCAGCGCCTCGATGTCCCCGTCGTCGTCGGCCGCCTCGATCTGCTCGACCACGTCGTCGGCGGTCGCGCCGCCGGGGCCCGAAAGCGGCGAGGGTCGCCCCTGACTTCGCCTGATCGGCCCCGACACGGTCACCTTCGCGGCGTTGTACTCGTCGGCGTCACCGAACCGCCCGCCGGTGAGCCGCGAGAGCACCGCTCGGCCCGCGATCGTCGTCGCCGCGCCCACCGCGGCGGCCGCGAGCAATCCCTTCCGTCCGTTCGCCGGCGCGTCGTCCATACCGTCGGTTGGGCGTGGGACCGTTTATATATACTGTCGCCGGCCGACGCGCGTCGCGGAGCTACCGCGGCACAGCGCCGTACCTCCCAACGGGCCGACCCGCGCCCGCCAAGGGCCGAATTTTTGTACCCCTGCGTCGATGAACGCCACAGGAATGGGAGGGAACGAGGACGACGACGCGTTCGTTCGGTATGGCATCGACGACAGACCACCGCTCGGGAGGTCGCTTCTGCTGGGCGCGCAACACTACCTCACGATGGTCGGGGCGAACATCGCCGTGCCCCTCATCCTCGCCGGCGCGATGGGCATGCCGGAGTCGGTCATCCCCCGCTTCGTCGGCACGTTCTTCGTCGTGTCGGGGATCGCGACGCTCGCGCAGACGACGTTCGGCAACCGCTACCCGATCGTTCAGGGCGCGCCGTTCTCGATGCTCGCGCCCGCGCTCGCGGTCATCGGCGTCGTGACGGCGAACCCGCCGGCCGGCATCGAGGCTTGGCGGGCCGCCCTGTTACAGCTTCAGGGCGCGATCATCGTCGCCGCGCTCGCCGAGGTCGCGGTCGGCTACTTCGGCCTCGTCGGTCGACTGCGGAAGGGTCTCTCGCCGGTCGTCATCGTCCCGGTTATCGTCCTCATCGGTCTCTCCCTGTTCAACGCCCCCGAGATCACCGCGGCCGATCAGAACTGGTGGCTCGTCGGCCTGACGCTGGTCGCCATCGTCCTGTTCTCGCAGTACCTCGGCGCGCGGTCCAAGCTGTTCCAGCTGTTTCCGGTTCTCCTCGGCATCGTCGTCGCGTGGGTACTCGCGGCGTCCCTCTCGGTCCTCGGCGTCTTCGGACCGGAGACGCCGGGTTACGTCGACTTGGCGAGCGTCGCTGCCGCCGACCCAGTTCACCTCATCTACCCGCTTCAGTGGGGCGTGCCGAGCGTCACGCCGGCGTTCGTCATCGGGATGCTCGCCGGCGTCGCCGCCTCGATCGTCGAGTCCATCGGCGATTACCACGCCGTCGCCCGGCTCTCCGGCATGGGCGCCCCCAGCAGCGAGCGGATGACGCACGGGATCGGGATGGAGGGGCTGATGAACGTCTTCTCCGGGGTGATGGGGACCGGCGGGTCGACCTCGTACTCCGAGAACGTCGGCGCCATCGGTCTCACCGGCGTGGCCTCGCGGTACGTCGTCCAGATCGGCGCCGCGCTCATGATCCTCGTCGGGTTCGTCGGCTACTTCGGCCAGCTCGTCGCCACCGTCCCGAGCCCGATCATCGGCGGACTCTACATCGCCATGTTCGCCCAGATCGTCGGCGTCGGGCTCTCGAACCTCAAGTACGTCGACCTCGACTCCTCGCGCAACATCTTCGTCGTCGGTATCGCGATGTTCACCGGACTGGCCGTCCCGGAGTACATGCGGAGCGTCGGGGGCGTGGACGCCCTCCAGCAGGGGCTGGCCGAGGTCTTCCTGTTCGGCCCGCTCCTCGGGGCCGACGTGGTCGCGAACACGGTCTACGTCATCGGGTCGACGGGGATGGCGGTCGGCGGGGTCGTGGCGTTCCTCCTCGACAACTCGATCCCGGGAACGGCCGCGGAGCGGGGCCTCACCGCGTGGGAGGACGCGACCGAGGCGGACGCGGAGTTCACATCTGCGTACGACCGCTTCGTCGCCGAGGACGAGCCGACGCGCACCGACTGAACGGCGTCGAGCCGAGCCGTTCGGTCGGGATCGCCAATCCTCGGCGGACCCCCGACGACCTGCGCGTGGCCGGCGACGGACCCGTCGCTCGGCGCGTCGCAGAAGAACCGCAGAAAGGTCGCATCGCCCGGCTTACAGGAGGCCGGTCTTCTGGAGCTTCATCAGGTCCTCGGTGTCGAGCGTCTCGCCCTCCTTGAACTTCTGATAGATTTCCTCGGCCTCTTCCTTCTCCTCTTCGCGCTTCTCGGCGCGCTCGTCCTCCCGCTCTTCTTCCTCCTTCTTGTCGAGCTCGCGCAGGCGCTTCTGGACGCGGACGAAGTCCTCGTGGTGGCGGTCGGCCGCCTCCTGGGCCTCGACGAACAGCTCGTGCATCTCGTCGGCCTCGTCGCGGATGTCGTCGGCCTCGCGGTAGGCCTCGATCATCTGGTTGTGGTGTTCCTGGGCCTTGTCCGCGAGCTCCGTCACCTTCTGGTGGTGCTGGGACGCCTCGGAGCGGACCTCCTCGGCCTCCTCGACGAGGTCGTCGAGCTCGCTCGTGTCGTCGACCTTCTCTTTCTTCTCGGCGAGCTTCTCGCGTTTGTCGTCGATCTTCTCGATGAGCTCGCGCTCGTCTTCGGCGTCGAGCACTTCGGTCTGCTGGCGGAACTCGAGGTCCTCGATCTCCTCTTCGAGCTCCTCGATGGACTTGCCGGAGCCGAGTTCGAGGTCCTGTTTGAGCTCCTCGACCTCGTCGAACAGCTCGTTGGCCTCGGCGTTGAGCTCGTTGCGCTTGTCCTTGTGCTCCTGGACCTGCTCGTTGAGCTCGTCGCGCTGTTCGCGGTGTTCCTGGGCCTCGTCGACCTTCTCTCGCGTCTTCGCGTTGAGGTCGTCGCGCTTGGAGGCGCGCTCGGACGCCATCTGGTTCAGCTCGTTGCGTCGGTCTCGCAGCTGCCCGGCGCGTTTGATGAGCTGCCCCTTGGAGCCGTTGTCCAAGTCGTCCTCAGAAAGGTCCACGTTGTCCGCCTCGTCCATCGGTTCCACGTCGTACTGCTCGATGACTTCTTCTTTCGTTACCATTTGTTATCTCTCCATCACCGCTCCGGCGATAGCGGACGCTCGCTGTGGTGCGTCGGGCCGTCTGCAAGAACTCCCGTTCATTTCAGCGTGCGATTCCACCAGCGCCAGAGGCGTTCTGGTATCCGCAACTACCTGCGGACGGCATATAAATACTTCGGTGATTTTCGTGTACACCGGTGGCACGGCGCGTGTACTCCGCGATTTCGTGGTTACCGTTCACACGCCCCGGGCCGCGTCCCCCTGCTCACGACTCGCCTCGCGTCCCCCTGCTCACGACTCGCCTCGCGTCCCCCTGCTCACGACTCGCCGCCGCCACCGCCGACCTCGTACGAGAGGACGATCCCGTCGTCGAACCGCTCCGTCTCCGCGAGCGTCAGGTCGGGGAACTCCTCGGTGAACCCGGCCCCGTCCGCCAACGTCGGCGCGTCGCGGCCGCCGATCACGAACGAGCCGACGTAGACGTGGAGTTCGTCGACGAGGCCGGCCTCGAAACACGAGAAGATCACCTCGCCGCCCCCCTCGACCATCAGCCGGTCGACACCGCGGTCCGCGAGCTTCTCGAACCCCTCGGCGACGTCGACGCGCTCCTCGCCGGCCACGATCACCTCCGCGCCGGCGTCGGCGAGCGCCGCTCGACGGTCGCGGTCGGCCGCGGCAGAGACGAGGAGATACGTCGTCGCCGCGTCGTCGAGGACCCGAGCGTCCGTCGGCGTCCGTCCGGTCGAGTCCACCACGACGCGCGCGGGGTCGCCCGGTCGCCCGTTCTGGAGCCGCCCCACGCGACGGTCCTCCTCGTCGAGGGTGAGGTGCGGATCGTCCGCGAGGACGGTGCCGACGCCCACGAGCACCGCGTCCGCGGCCGCCCTGACCCGGTCGACCCGGTCGAAGTCTTCCGGGCCGGAGATCCGGAGCTGTTCCCGGCGGCGGGTGGCGAGCTTCCCGTCGACGCTCTGGGCCGCGTTGACGACCACGTGCATACCGGAGGGTCGGCCGGCGGCGGAATGGTCGTTTCGGTCCCGGGGGGTCGCTCGTCCGAAGGTATATCGGTCGCGACGCCGAAACAACGGTGATGCGGACCTCGACGCTCTTAATACTGGTCGGCGCGCTCCTGTTCGTTCTCCCGCTCCCGGGGACGTTCGTTCTCGGCGCGCTGGTCGTCCTCGCCGGCCTCGTCGCTCGCCTGTTCGGGCTCTGAGGCGACACGGTTTCCCCGGCGCCGGCCGAGCGCCTACCCGTGTCCGACCCAACCGCCCACCACGTCGGGATCACCGTCGCCAACTTGGACCGCGCCGTCGACTTCTATGCCGAGACGTTCGGCCTCGACCTCGTCGCCGAGTTCGCGGTCGGCGGCGACGCCTTCGCCGAGGCGGTCGCCGTCGAGGACGCGTCGGCCGAGTTCGCCCACCTCGACGCCGGCGGCTCGATAGTCGAGCTCGTCGAATACGAGCCGGTCGGCGAGGAGAGCCCCGACCCGCCGGAGCTGAACCGTCCCGGGGCGACGCACCTCGGCCTCTCCGTCGACGACGTGGAGGCGTTTTACGACGGCCTCGCGGACGACGTGGAGACGCTGAGCCCGCCTCGGACCACCGAGAGCGGGACCACCGTCCTGTTCGTCAGGGACCCCGAGGGGAACCTGATAGAGGTGCTCGACGCCTGAGCGGCGCTGCGCCGGCCGGTCCGTCGCCTCACTTCACCTTCGTGCCCGGTCCGGCGCCCTCGTAGGTGGTGAGGAGGTCGGCCTCCTCGCCGGCCGCGAGGACCATCCCGTTGGACTCGACGCCGAACAGCTCCGCCTTCTCCATGTTCGCGAGCACGATCACCTTCGTGTCGGGCAGGTCGTCGACGTCGTGGAGCTGCTTGAGCCCCGCAACGATCGTCCGGGTCTCCGCGCCGAGGTCGACGGTGAGCTTCAGCAGGTCGTCGGCGCCGTCGATCCCGACCGCGTCCTCGATCCGCCCGACGCGGATGTCCAGTTCCTGGAAGTCGTCGAAGCTGATGCGGTCGTCGCTGAGGGGTTCGATGTCGGTCATGTCGGTGTCGTCGGCGTCGGCTTCGTCGGCGTTCGCGTCGGTTCCGTCGTCGTCGGTCGCGTCCGCGCCGTCGTCGCGCTCCTCGTCGCCGTCGTCCGCTTCCGCCTCGGCGACGCGCGCTTCGAGCTTCTCGTTGAGCGCCTCGACGCGCTCGTCTTCGATCTGTTCGAACAGCTCGGTCGGCTCGCTCAGGTCGCCCGCCGGGCCCTCCCGTGCCGCCTCGACGGTGGTCTCGTGGACGGAGCCGGGCTCGCCGAGCTGCTCCCAGAGTCGTTCGCTCTTCTCGGGGCCCAGCGGCTCGAAGAGGACCCCGATCGCCTTCGCGAGCGCGACGCAGTCGTAGATGACCTGCTCCGCCTCGTCGGGGGCCTCGTCGACGAGCTTCCACGGCTCGTTGCGCTGGATGTACTCGTTACCGTACCGCGCGAGGTCGGTGACCGCGTCGCCCAGCGCCCGCACGGAGTAGTCGTTGACCGCGGCGGCCACGTCGTCGACCGCCTCGTCGATCCGCGCCGCCACGTCGTCGCTCGGGGCGTCGGCGTCGGGGCCGCCCTCGAAGTTGCGGTGGGCGAACAGCAGCGAGCGGTAGAGGAAGTTGCCGACGGTCCCCACGAGCTCGGTGTTGACGCGCTCGGCGAACTTCTCCCACGAGAAGTCCACGTCCTGCTGGAACCCGCCGTTGGTGGCGAGGTAGTAGCGCAGCGGGTCCGGGTGGAACCCCTCGTCGAGGTACTCGTCGGCCCAGACCGCGCGGTCGCGGCTGGTCGAGAACCCCTTCCCGTCGAGGGTGACGAACCCGCTCGCCATCACCGCGCGCGGCTCCGCGTGGTCGGTCGCCTCCAGCATCGCGGGCCAGAATATCGTGTGGTGCTGGATGATGTCGCGGCCGATCACGTGGACGATCTCGCCGCCCTCGGGGTGGTCGTCGCTGGCGCCCTCCTTCCAGGCCGCCTCCCAGTCGAACGCGTCCGCGCCGACGCGCTCGGAGTACTGCTTCGTCGAGGAGATGTACTCGATCGGGGCGTCGACCCAGACGTAGAGGACGAGGTCCTGCGGGTTCTCGCCGGGCAGGTCGATCCCCCAGTCCATGTCGCGGGTAATACACCAGTCCTGGAGCCCCTGCTCGATCCACTCGCGAGGCTGGTTGCGGGCGTTCGAGGTGCCCTCCAGCCGGTCGAGAAAGTCGGAGAGGTAGTCGGCGAACTCCGAGACCGCGAAGAACTTGTGGGTGCGCTCGCGGTACTCCGCGGGGTTGCCGGTGATCGTCGACTCGGGGTCCTCGACCTCGCCGGGTTCGAGGTGGCGCTGGCACCCCTCGTCGCACTCGTCGCCGCGGGCGTGCGCGCCGCAGTAGGGGCAGGTCCCCTCGACGTAGCGGTCCGGGAGGTACTGGTCGTCGACGGGGTCGTACGCGACCATGATCTCCTTCTCGTAGAGGTGGCCCGCCTCGTCGAGGTCGCGGACGAGCTCCTGAGTCACCGCCGTGTTCGTCTCGTCGTGGGTGTGGCCGTAGTTGTCGAACTCGACGTTGAACTTCGGGAACGTCTCCGCGTAGCGCTCGTGCCAGTCGAGCGCGAACGCCTCCGGGGAGACGCCCTCCTGCTCAGCGTTGACCGCGACCGGCGTGCCGTGCATGTCGGAGCCGGAGACGAACGCGGTCTCCTGCCCGAGTCGTTCGAGCGCGCGGCTGTACACGTCGCCGCCGACGTAGGTGCGGAGGTGACCGATGTGGAGGTCGCCGTTGGCGTACGGCAGCCCACAGGTCACCACCGCCGGGTCGGCCGTGGGGAAGTCGTCGTGGCTCATGTGGTGTGTGTATGTCGTATGTCGGTCGATCGGGTCTAAAGCCCGCTGGTTCTGGGCCGTCGCGGCCGGCTCGGGAACTGGTCACACCGCGGCCGGGTCGACGGTCCGGGCGCTGCGGAAGGGCGGCGGGATTCGCCGCCGCGCCGGCGTCGGCCGCGCTACCGGCCGTCGCCGCCGCGACGGGTCCGCCCGCCGCTAGAAGGAGCGCGTCCGCATCCCGGACCGCCGTGTCCGTGTCACGCCCGTGAATTTGGACGGTCCGGTCTAAAACCCGTCGCCCGTGACGGGGTCACGGTCGGTCGCGGACGACCTGCCCCGCGTCACAGCAGGCCGCGGACGATCCGCGCCGCCTCGGCAGCGGTCGGCGCGAGGACGTACACGATCGGCTCGACGCCGACCGCGCCGGTCTGGTACGCCACGAGCGTCTCCGCTTCGTCGCCCGCCGGACGGTCGGCCTCCCGGACCGCGTCGGCGACCGCCTCGCGGGTCTCGCGCTCGGCGTCGAACTCGACGGTCGGGTGCGACTCGCCGAGCGCCGCGACCGTCTCCGGGTCGTACCGGAGGTTCACCGCGCCCCGGACGCCGGATCCGGCCTCGCGCGCCGCGAGCAGCACCGTCGCGACGTGTTCGCTCACGCCGAACTCCGGCTCGCCGGGCACCATCGCGCGGCCCTTCACGTCGACGAGCCGGCCCGGGACCGCGGCCACGTCGTCGACCGTGGCGGCGTCGTCGGTACACTCGGCGACGTTCGCGCCGACGTTCGGGATGAGCCCGGCGAAGCCGGAGGCGTTCGTCAGGGTGCGGAGCCCGCGCCGGACCGAGGTGAGGACGCGCTCGCGCTCGCGGAGCCCGCTGTCCGGGTCGTGGACCGAGAACTCCACGTCGGCGTCGGCGAGCCCCGGCATCGCCGCCTCGTGGAGGTCGGCGAGCAGGTCGCCCTCCTCCAGCTGGCGGATCAGCACCTCGATTTCGACGAGCGCGGCCACGGGCGTGAGGTCGCCGCTCGCGAGCCCCTCGCCGACGCGCTCGACGAGGTCGCGCACGCGCTCGTCCGCGACGATGTCTTCGTGCCTGGCCACGTCGCCGGCGGCGTACTTCGAGACCGCCGACTGCGAGATGCCGAGGGCGTCGGCGACCTCGCTCTGGGTGAACCCGCGGTCGCGGAGGTCCTCCGCGAGCATCGAGCGGACGGTCGGCAGGAACTCGTCGACGACGACCTCCTCGATGAACCTCATCGCCCGTCACCTCCGGCCGCTTCATCGGTGCGGCTATCGTTGACGAACTCCGGATCGTCGCCGATCCGCGACGCCTGCGGGCCGTCCTGTCCTTGGTACTTCGAGCCCCGCTCGGCGCCGTACGGCCGGTCCGCGGGCCGCTTCAGCTCGGTGAAGGTGAGCTGCGAGACGCGCATCCCGGGCGAGAGCGCGACCGGGGCGGTCCCGAGGTTCGAGAGTTCGAGGGTAATCTGCCCCTCGTAGCCGGGGTCGCACAGCCCAGCGGTTGCGTGGACGACGATGGCGAGTCGCCCGAGCGAAGAGCGCCCCTCGACGTGCGCGACGAGGTCGTCCGGAATCCTGACCCGCTCGGCGGTCGTCCCGAGGACGAAGTCGCCGGGGTGGAGGATGAACTCGTCGCCCTCGGCGACGGTCGTCTCGGTGACGTACTCGCTCACCTCGCCGGCGTCTGTCGGGTGGATACAGGGGATGTTGGTGCGCTGGAACTCCAGGAACCGCTCGCCGAGCCGCAGGTCCACGCTGGCGGGCTGGACCTGCTGGTCGACGTCGTCGAGCGGCTCGATCGCGAGGTCGCCCTCGGCGAGCCGGTCGAGGATGTCTGCGTCGGACAGGATCATACCGAGAGGGGGAGCGCCGGCGGCTTAAAAACTCCCGAATCGGCGGCTCCGAGCGCTCGAACCGACGCCCGGGGCCGACCGCTCTGGGAGCGCTCAGACCGCCGCGATCAGGAGGGCGATCGCGGCGAAGAACGTCGCCACCCCCGCCGCGGGGCCGCGGTCGAGGTCGTGTACGGCCGCCAGCCCGCCGACGACCACGACCCACTGGATCGCGATCGCTACCGCGGACGCGACCAGCAGCGGCCCCGTCGCGCTCGTGATCGCGGCGACGAGGTCCGTCGTGAGCGCCTCGAACGACGACCCCGCGGGCGCCGCGTTCGAGAGCGTGTACCAGATCGCGACGATCCCGGCGCCGAGCCGGAGCAGCTCCGCGCCGAGCGCCCAGCCGGCGATCACGAAGGAGTCGCCGACGGAGCCGGAGCCGCCCGCGACGAGCGCCCCGACGTGGAGCGCGAGCGCGAACGCGACCCACCAGATCGGGACGCCGAGCAGCCCGTAGTGGATGTAGCCGTTCGCGGCGTCGCTCAGTTCCTCGCCCGCGTCGACCTCGATTTGCTTCGGCTCGTCACACTCCTCTGCGAACGCGGAGTCGGGGTCGTCGCCGAAGGTCTCGCAGGTCGACTCCGAGGGGCGATCCGGGTTGTCGACCGTGATCTGCTGGTCGACCGTCGCGTCGAAGACCGCCCCGAGCGCGATGATCCCGACGCTGGTGCCGATCGTGACGACGACCAGCATCGCGACCGCGACGGTCCCGGCGCGGGGAGAGTCGACCGCGTCGCGGACGCGGTCGAGGACGCTACCGATCGGACTCGTGAGGACGGCGAGCGGGGAGGGCACGCCCAAGCGATCCGGGGCGACACACAAGTGCTTTTTCGGTCGAACGCGCCGCCGCCGACCGCGTCACTCCCGTTCGAGTTCGGCCTCCGGGTCGGCGCCCTCTTCGGCCGCGTCCGCCTCCCGCTCGGCCTCGCTCGCCGCGGCCTTCCGCGCGCGGTCGGCCGCCAGCTCGCGGTCGATGTCGTCCTCGACGTACCCCATCGACTCCACGGTGACGACGTTCCCCCCGCCGGGGTCGACCACCATCACCTCCTCGCCCTCGTCTATCGTCCCCTCCATCGACCGGGCGGAGTAGTGTGGGTTGAACCCGCCGCCGGCGAGTTTCACCTCGCCGCCCGTGGGCGTCACGCGCTCCGTGACGGTTCCGGTCTTCCCCTTCAGGGAGTCGCTGTCGCTGGTCTGCTGTTGCCCCTTCCCGCCGTAGAAGTCGAACTCGTGGTAGGCGTAGAAGGCGGCCGCACCGAACACGAGCGTCAGCAGCGCCATGAACAGGGTGAGGAGGGCGCCGGCGACGCCGAGCGAGGTCAGCGCCAGCCCGCCGAGCCCGGCACCGATGAGCGCGATGCCGACGACGATGAAGTTCGCCCCCGGCGCGAGCGCCTCCGCCATCGAGAGCAGCAGCCCCGCGGTCAACAGCAGGAGGGGGAGGGTGTCCGGCGAGAGGAGTCCGGACTGTGCCAGCGCGTTCATGTTCGGTCCTACGGCCGCGGCCTGATAAGTGGTGGTGCGCGCGGTCGCGCGGCGTCCGACGAGCCGTTGACGCTCTCCCCTCGGGCCGTCTCGCCGCTCGTCGCTCGGACGCTCTCGACGCTCCTCGTCCGGTCTCCCCGCGGCGTCCGACTCAGAGTCCGACCACTAAGGTGCCGACGGTGAGGGCGACGCCGAGGACGACGAACGCCGCGTGTTCGAGGGTGATGTCGCCCGGCTCGATCGGTTCGTCCGCCGGGGTGGCGGTGTCCTCGGTGACCCCGTCCGGCCCCACGTCGTCGACCGAGAAGCGCCACTCGGTCCCGCCGTCCGGGCCCTTCTCGCCCGCGTCGTTGGCTCGGCTCCGATCGCCGGTGACGGCGTCGTCGCCGGCCTCGACGGCCGAGTCTCCGTCGCGGGCACCGTCGCCGGATTCGTCGCTCATACGACCTCGTACGCGACTCCGTAATAAATGGCTGGCGGGCGCGTCGGTCCCGGACCGAGCGCGGCGGTCGCGTCGCGGGCGTCGCCGGTACTTACCGCTCGCGGGCCGCGCGGAGCACGTCGCCGTCGTAGACGACGCCGCGCTCGCCGTCGACGGTCACCGTGGTCCCGTCGGCGACCGACTCGGGGAGGGCGGCGCCGGAGACCATCGGGACGCCCAGCTCGCGGGCGACGACGGCGGGGTAGCCGGTCATCCCCTCGCGGGCGTCGACGATGCCGGCGATCCGGTCGAGGTCGCCCGCGAACTCCCCGTCGAAGCCGGGGCCGAGCGCGACGACGGAGCCGTCCGGCAGCGCGTCGAGGTCGCCGTCCTCGGTCCGGTGGACCGGGGCGGCCACGCGGCCGGCCCCGGCCCCTTTCCCGGTCACGAGCGTCTCCGCGGCGACGTGGACCTTCAGGGTGTTCGTCGTGTTCGTCCCCTCCAGCTCGGTGAGCATCCCGGAGAGGACCACGAGGGTGTCGCCGGACGCCGCGCCGCCGCGGTCGAGCGCCGCGTCGACCGCGTTGTCGAGGATCGTCTCCATGTCGTGCGCGTACTCGGTCAGCACCGGGCGGACGCCCCACGAGAGCGCGAGCTGGCGGCGGACCCGGTCGTCCGGCGTCGTCGCGACGACCGGGACGCCCGGGCGGAACATCGCGGTCTTTCGCGCCGTGAAGCCCGACTCGGAGACCGCGACCACCGTGGAGGCGCCGATGTCGCGCGCGAGGTAGCGCGCCGACCGCGCCAGCGCCTCCGTCCGGGAGCCCTCCTCGGCGGTCGGGACGCGCTGCTCGCGCGTCTCGGCGTACTCGTCGCTAGACTCGACCTGCCGGACGATCCGGTCCATCGTGTCGACGACGTTGATCGGGTCCTCGCCGACCGCGGTCTCGCCGGAGAGCATCACGGCGTCGGTGCCGTCGAGGACGGCGTTCGCCACGTCGGAGGCCTCCGCGCGGGTCGGCCGCCGCGAGGAGACCATCGAGTCGAGCATCTCCGTCGCGGTGATGACGGGGACGCCCTCGTTGACGCAGGTCCGGATGATCCGCTTCTGGATCACGGGCACGTCCTCAAGCGGGCACTCGACGCCGAGGTCGCCGCGGGCGACCATCACGCCGTCGGCGGCGTCGACGATCCCCTCCAGGTTCTCGACCGCCCCGGCGCGTTCGATCTTCGCGACGATCGGGATGTCGTCGCCGCCGCGGGCCTCCAGCTCGTCGGCGATCCGGTAGACGTCGTCGGCGTCGCGGACGAAGGAGGCGGCGACGAAGTCGGCGTCCGTCCGGGCCGCGAGGTCGAGTTCGGCCTCGTCTTCCGGGGTGATCAGGTCCACGTCGATGGCGACGCCCGGCAGGTTCACGCCCTTCCGGGAGCCGAGCTTGCCGCCCGAGACGACCGTCGCGACCACGGACTCGCCGTCGACGCGCTCGACGCGGCACTCGATCCGGCCGTCGTCGAGGAGGATCGTGTCGCCCGGCTCGGCGGCCCCGATCGAGTGGGTGAGCCCGACGCGCTCGGGCGTCGCGTCGTCGCCTTCGAGGAAGCTCACTTCCGAGCCCTCGGCGAGCGCGATCGGGTCGTCGATCTCGGCGGTGCGGACCGCGGGGCCCTTCAGGTCGACCATCACCGCGAGGGGGTCGTCGATCGCGTCGTCGACGGCGCGGGCGCGCTCGATCACCGTCTCCCGGTGGTCGGTCGTTCCGTGGCTGGCGTTGAGTCGGACGACGGACATCCCCGCGTCGGCGAGGCCGCGGATCGTGTCCCGGTCGTCCGAGGCGGGACCGATCGTACAGACGATCTTGGCGTTTCGCATACCGCCGGGTTCGGCGTAGCGGCTGAAAAAGGCACCCGGTTGAGTCGCTCCCGAGTGAACGTTCGTGAGGAACGGTCCCTCGCGGGTCCCGGACACGGAGCCCGCGACCGGGGCTCTGCCGGCGCTCGCGGTCGCTCCGCAGTCGAGTACGTATCGCCGAGCGATCGGAACGGTGGAGGGTCGGTCGCCGCAGCGTCAGCGGTGACGGATTTTCAGTCGTCGGCGGGCGCGGGCGCGCTACCGGTCGACAGCGACACCTCGGGCGCGTCGACGCCGAGCTCGTCGAGCGCGGACTGCGCGGCGCGCTTGCCGGAGACGAGCATCGCGCCGAACGTCGGGCCCATCCGCGGGAGGCCGTGGGCGGTCGCGACCGCCATCCCGGAGGCGATCAGGCCGTCGTGGACGACGCCGGTGTGCTCGACGACCGCGTCCTCGCTCTCGCCGACCCACATCGAGTCGTGGCCGGGCGAGTCGTGGCCGGGCGCGCCGTACTCGCCGTCGCCCGTCTGGTCCATGCCGGTGTTGTGCTGCTTCGCGTGCTCGATCCCGGGCGCCGAGAGGACGCCGCGCTCGTCGAGCTTGCTGATCGCGACCGCGTCGTGGCCGGTCGCGTCGATGACGAGGTCGGACTCGACCGCGATCGGATCGACGCAGGTGATCTCGCGCGGGAGCGCGTGGACCGGCGTCCAGTTCATCACGATCCCCCCGACCTCGTGGTCGTCCCGGACGACGAGGTCGGTGAACTCGGTCATGTTCTGGACGCGCGCGCCGGCGTCGCAGGCCGCCTTGATCAGCCCGGAGCAGGCCTCCGGCCCCGCGGCGGTGTAGAGCCCGTCCACGTCCTCGACCGGTTCGTACTCCACGTCGAGGTCGTCGAGGATCTCTTGGGCGGGGTCCCGGACCGTCACGGTGTTCATCAGGAACCCGCCGAGCCAGAAGCCGCCGCCGAGGTAGTTGTTCTTCTCGACGATCATCACCTTCACGCCGCGCTCGGCCAGCTCCTTCGCGGCCATCAGTCCGGAGGGGCCGCCGCCGAGGACGATGACCTCGGAGTCGGTGAAATCGAGGAATCCGTCGGTCCACTCGTTCCCGATCGCCTTCGTCACGTCGGTCTCGCTCACGTCCGCGAAGCCGTTGAATCCGTCCATACAACTTGGTAGTATTACTTGGTTGTGAAATGTGTTGCGGTCGATACGCGGGTGTGTGTTCCATTCATATCGGTACTCCGGAGTCGAACACAGCCGAAGCTCAAGCCGCTCAACTCTGCTCGGTCAGCTACAGATCGCCGGTTCCCACCGCCAAAGCCCCAGCCGTGAGGGCGCCGTACGCTCGCTGTGCTCCTCACTCGGTCGCTCACTTCGTTCGCTCCCTCGTTCCGGTGCTTACATCGCCTACGGCGCCCTCACGGCTGCCCCTTCCAGTCCCACCCCGCACAGCGCCGCCCCGTGCCTCCCCCCCCCCC
>NZ_NEWI01000071.1:0-16101 GCF_002135005.1 Halorubrum sp. SD612
GAGATGGCGGGGTTCGGCCAGTGGATCAGGTACAAGTCGAGGTAGTCGGTGCCGAGCCGGTCGAGCGACGCCTCGCACGATTCGATCACCGACTCGTAGTTGAGGTTCTTCGCGAGCACCTTCGAGGTGAGGAAGACGTCGTCGCGGTCGACGTCGCTCGCCGCGAGCGCCTCCCCGATGACCGCCTCGTTGCGGTACCCCTCCGCGGTGTCGATGTGCGCGTAATCGGCGTCGAGCGCCGCCCGAACGCTGTCGGCCGTCTCGTCGTCGTCGAGGTCGTACGTGCCCAGCCCGAGCGCCGGCAGCTCCGCGCCGCTCGGGAGCGTCTTCGTTGGTACGGTCACGCGAGGGGGGTTCGCCGGATCACCGATTGAAAGTACCGGTCGGGGAATCTCGTGCGGCGGCGCGTGCCTGCGAGGCCGCCACGCGGCCGAGCAGCACGCGCGAGGGAGTCGCGAGCGAAGCGAGCGGAAGTCAGACCGGTACATGACCGCAGGGAGTACACCGGCCGAGATTCGAACTCAGAATCAGACGTGCCCGCTCACGGCTCGCTCCGCTCGCCGTTCGCTGCGCGCGACTGATAGCGCTCAAGTCTCTCTCGGTGATTCTGCTCACTTCGTTCGCAAGTCCGCTGAGCGGAGTGAAGCGGACGCTGGCTGGCGCAGTCAGTCGGAAAATGCACCGGCCGAGACTCCCGCAAGCAGAGCGAGCGGGAGTCAGGTCGGGGCACGACCGCAGGGAGTGCACCGGCCGAGATTTGAACTCGGGTTGCAACCATGGCAAGGTTGCGTGATACCACTACACTACCGGTGCGTGCTTCGTATCCGATCGTAGTCCGGGTCGGAGATATAAGGGTTCCGAACGACGGTCGGCGGAAGGGTCATCGGTGCCGCGCCCCCACACGGATCCGTACCCGAACGATGACCGACCTGCCCGACCGCGCCGACCGACGCACCGTCCTCCGCGCGACCGCCGGGCTCGCCGGCATCGCCGCGTTTCCCGCCGTCGCCGGCTGTCTCGGGGGCGGCGGCTCTCCCGGCGGCGACGAGGCCGGAGGCTCCGGCGACGACGGCGGCGACGCCCCGCCGGACGACGGCGCGGGCGTCGCGTACGACGTCGAGACCGTCGCGGAGGGGTTCGAGAACCCATGGGCGCTCGCCTTCCTACCCGACGACGGTCGCCTGCTGGTCACAGAGCGACCGGGACGGCTCTCGCTTGTCGACCCCGCGGACGGGGCCGTCGAGGCGGTCGCGGGCGCGCCAGAAGTGTTCGCGGAGGGGCAGGGCGGCCTGCTCGACGTTGCGGTCCACCCGGACTACCCGGCCGACCCGCGCGTCTACCTCACGTACGCGGCGGCGAACGACGCGGGCGAGGCGACGACGCACGTCGGGACCGGACGGCTCTCGCTCGACGGCGGCGACGCGCCGGTGCTCGACGAGTTCGAGCCAATCCGGGTCGCCGAGCCGTTCCGCGGCGGCGCGAACCACTTCGGCTCCCGGGCGACGTTCGGCCCCGAGGGGTCGCTGTTCGTCACGGTCGGCGACCGGCGCGACAAGGACTTCGGACCCGACCACGTCTCGCAGGACCGTTCGAACGAGCTGGGCGCGACGCTGCGGCTGACCCCGGACGGCGACGCCCACCCCGACAACCCGTTCGTCGACGACCCGGACGCGGCCGACGCGCTGTACAGCTACGGGCACCGGAACCCGCAGGCGATGGCGGTGCGGTCCGAGACGGGCCGGATCTGGCAGTGCGAGCACGGCGAGGAGGACGGCGACGAGATCAACGTGATCGAGCGCGGCGGCGACTACGGCTGGCCGGTCGCCAGCGAGGCGTGCCGCTACGGGACCGACGACCCCTTCGCGCCGGGCCACGAGGACCGCGACGGCGTGATCGCGCCGGTCCACCACTGGCCGTGCGGGTCCGGCGGCTTCCCGCCGAGCGGCGCGGTCTTCTACGACGGCGACGCGTTCCCCGAGTGGCGGGGCGACCTGTTCGCGGGCACGCTCGCGGCGCGGTACCTCGGGCGGTTCACGGTCGACGGCGACGGCCTCGACGCGACCGTGACCGAGCGCGAGCCCCTGCTCGCCGACCGCGGGTGGCGCATGCGCGCGGTCGCGGTCGAACCGGACACGGGGAACCTCTACGTCGCGGTCGATGACGGCGACGCGCCGGTGGCGCGGGTCGTTCCGGCGTGAGGGGTCGCCTCCGCGGCGACGCGGATCCGTGTGACGAGTTGGCTCGGATTCGCGGGCGGAATCCCCGCGCAGACCCCGTGTGAACGCGGCACAGCCGGATATCGGGACCGCTATCCTTTTACCGTGCCGTCCGGAATCGAAGGTTACAGTCTCGCCACGATGCGTACCGAAGACGGACTCACGATCTGTGTTCCGTCTTCGCTCGTCCGGGAAGCCGAGGACGACCGCGAGGCGACTCGCAAACTCGGCTACGTCGCCCGTGCGGCGGCGGTGTTCCGGGCGGATCGGCTCGTGGTCTTCCCCGACCGGGAAGGCGACGGGCGACGGGGCGGGGAGTACGTCCGCACCGTGCTGGGGTACGCCGCGACGCCGCCGGAGCTCCGAAAGGACCTCTGGGGGCAGCGCGACGAACTCCGGTACGTCGGTGTGCTTCCCCCGCTCCGCGTGCCGTGGCGGACCGGCTCGACCCCTAGCGGGGAAGAGTCGAAAACACAGGGACTCGTGACCGAGGTCGGACCTGAAGGCCGCGTCCGGGTCAATTCCCCGCTGCGGGAACACCCGATCTCCCTGCTCGTCCCCTCCGGAATGGAGGTCGAGCGGGGGGAGCGCGTCACCATCAGGGTCTCTTCGAGAGAACCGGTCCGCGCCCGCATCACCGGGAAGCCGGAGGTCGGCTTCCAGGTCGCGGCCGCGGACCTGTCGGAAGCGCTCGCCGGCGACGGACTGGCCGTCGCGACGTCGCGACACGGAGCGGAACTCTCCGTCTCGCGGCTCGGCGACCTCGTCTCGGACGCCCGCGAGGCCGGCGGTTACACCGTCGCCTTCGGCGCGCCCGAGCGGGGGCTTCCGGAGATGCTCGGGCTTCCGCCCGACCGCATTCGGGCGGCCGTCGCCGACGGCCGCTCGGTCGAACCCGATCCGGGGTTCGACCTCTGGCTGAACACGATCCCGGCACAGGCGAGCGAGGTCGTCCGGACGGAGGAGGCTCTGTTCGCGACCCTCGGCTCGCTCACACTCACGGAGTAAACACATGCCACAACCAAGCCGACCACGAAAAGGCTCGCTGGGCTACGGCCCGCGCACCCGCGCAGACAGCGAGGTGCCGCGCATCCGTTCGTGGCCAGAAGACGACGGGGCCCCTGCGCTGCAGGGATTCGCCGGCTACAAGGCCGGGATGACCCACGTCATGATGGTCAACGACGAGGCGAACTCGCCGCGTGAAGGGATGGAAGAGGCCGTCCCCGTCACCGTCGTCGAGACGCCGCAGATGCACGCCGTCGCCGTGCGCGCCTACGAGAACACGCCGTACGGACAGAAGCCGGTCGAAGAGGTCTGGGCGACCGAGTTCCACGTGGAACTCGACCGCGCGCTCGACCTCCCGGCGGAAGACACCTTCGAGGCAGATGCCGACGAGCTCCGCGCGCTGCTCGACGACGACGTCGTCGACGACGTGCGCGTCATCACGCACACGGCGCCCTCGGAGCTCTCGAACGTCCCGAAGAAGAAGCCCGACATCATGGAGACGCGCGTCGGCGGCGGCTCCCTCGAGGAGCGCGCCGACTTCGCGCTGGACCTCGTCGCGGAGGGCGGCGCCCACGAGTTCGGCGACGTCTTCCGCGCGGGCCAGTACACCGATGTCTCCGGCATCACGAAGGGGAAGGGGACGCAGGGTCCCGTCAAACGCTGGGGCGTTCAGAAGCGGAAGGGCAAACACGCCCGCCAGGGATGGCGGCGCCGGATCGGCAACCTCGGTCCGTGGAACCCCTCCCGCGTCCGCTCCACCGTCCCCCAGCAGGGCCAGACCGGCTACCACCAGCGCACCGAGCTCAACAAGCGCCTCATCGACTTCGGCGAGGGGTCGGACGCCTCCGTCGACGGCGGCTTCGTCAACTACGGCGAGGTCGACGGTGAGTACGCGCTCATCAAGGGCTCGCTGCCCGGTCCGGACCAGCGCCTGCTGCGGTTCCGCCCGGCCATCCGGCCGAACGACCAGCCGCGCCTCGACCCCGAGGTCCGGTACGTTTCCACCGAATCCAACCAGGGATAACCAATGAACGCAACAGTACACGACCTGGACGGCGAGGAGGCGGGCAGCGTCGAGCGGCCGGCCGTCTTCGAGACCGCGTTCCGACCGGACCTCATCGGTCGCGCGGTCGACGCCGCTCAGGCCAACCGGAAGCAGGCCTACGGGGCCGACGAGTTCGCCGGGCTGCGGACGCCCGCCGAATCGTTCGGCTCCGGCCGCGGGCTCGCGCACGTGCCACGTTCCGAGAACGTCGCCCGTCGCGTCCCGCACGCCGTGTCGGGGCGCGCCGCGCACCCGCCGAAGGCCGAGAAGGACCAGTCGAAGCAACTGAACGACAAGGAGCGACAGCTCGCGATCCGGTCGGCCATCGCGGCCACGACCGACGCCGAGCTCGTCGCCGAGCGCGGCCACGCGTTCGACGAGGACCTCGACCTCCCGCTCGTCGTGAGCGACGAGTTCGAGGACCTCGAGAAGACGCAGGACGCCCTTGGCGTGCTCGAAGCCGTCGGCGCCGACGCCGACATCGAGCGCGCCGAGGAGGGTCGCTCCGTCCGCGCCGGACAGGGCAAGGCCCGCGGCCGCAAGTACCGCCAGCCCAAGTCCGTCCTCGTCGTCACCAGCGAGGAGCCGTCCCGCGCCGCCCGCAACCTCGCGGGCGTCGACGTCGCGACCGCTCGCGAGGTCAACGCGGAGGACCTCGCGCCCGGCGCGCACCCGGGCCGACTCACGCTGTGGACCGAGAGCGCCGTCTCGGAGGTGGCCGACCGATGAACTCGATCATCGAGCATCCGATCGTCACCGAGCAGGCGATGAACGAGATGGACTTCAACAACAAGCTGCTGTTCCTCGTCGACGTGGACGCGACCAAACCGGAGATCGAGTCCGAGGTCGCCGAGCGCTACGACGTGGGCGTCGTCAACGTGAACACGCAGGTGACGCCGCAGGGCGAGAAGAAGGCGGTCGTCACCCTGTCCGCGGACGACGACGCGACCGAAATCGCCTCGCGTATCGGGGTGTTCTGAGATGGGACGACGAATCCAAGGACAACGGCGCGGACGCGGCGGCCCGACGTTCCGGGCCCCCTCCCACCGTTACAAGGCGGAACTGTCGCACAAGAAGCTCGAAGACGTGGACACGGTCACCGGCGAGATCGTCGGGATCGAACACGACCCGGCCCGCTCGGCCCCCCTCGCGGAGGTCGAGTTCGAGGACGACGACCGTCGGCTCGTGCTCGCGCCGGAAGGCGTACGCGTGGGCGAGACGATTCAGGTCGGCGTCTCGGCCGAGATCAAGCCGGGCAACACGCTCCCGCTGGCGGAGATCCCCGAGGGCGTCCCGGTGTGTAACGTCGAGAGCAACCGCGGGGACGGCGGGAAGTTCGCGCGCGCCTCTGGCGTGTCGGCGACACTCCTCACCCACGACCGCGACGTCGCGGTCGTCCAGCTCCCCAGCGGCGAAGTGAAGCGACTCGACCCGCAGTGCCGCGCCACGATCGGCGTGGTCGCGGGCGGCGGCCGGACGGAGAAACCCTTCGTCAAGGCCGGCAACAAACACCACAAGATGAAGGCGCGCGGCACGAAATACCCGCGCGTCCGCGGCGTCGCGATGAACGCCGTCGACCACCCCTTCGGTGGCGGTGGTCGCCAACACCCCGGCCAGCCGAAGTCCGTCTCGCGGGACGCCCCGCCGGGACGCAAGGTCGGTGACATCGCATCCAAGCGCACCGGACGAGGTGGCAACAAATGAGTTCAGACTACCGAACCGGCCGCGAGGGCGAGGAGTTCGCCTACCGCGGTCACTCGCTCGACGAGCTGCAGGAGATGGACGTAGACGAGGTCGCGGAACTGCTCCCCGCACGCCAGCGGCGAAGCATCGTTCGCGGACTCGGCACCGAACAGCAGAAGCTGCTGGAGACGGTCCGGAGCCGCGACAAGGAGACGACGGCGGACGACCCGATCCGGACGCACCTGCGCGACATGCCGATCCTGCCGGAGTTCGTCGGCGTCACCTTCGCCGTGTACAACGGCCACAGCTTCGAGCGCGTTCAGGTTGAGCCCGAGATGATCGGGCACTACCTCGGTGAGTTCCACCTCACGCGAAGCACCGTCGAACACGGTCAGGCCGGCATCGGCGCGACCCGGTCCTCGAAGTTCGTGCCCCTCAAGTAACCCATGGGAATCAACTACAGCGTCGAGGCCGACCCGGAGACCACCGCCAAGGGGATGCTCCGCGACCGGCCCATCAGCGTGAAGGACAGCAAGGAGATCTCCCGAGAGATCAAAGGCGAGACGGTCGCCGACGCGGAGGAGTTCCTCCAGGAGGTCATCGACGAGGAGACGTCGGTGCCGATGCGCCAGCACAACGCCGGCGCGGGCCACCGCTCCGACATCGACGGCTGGGACGCGGGACGGTACCCCGAGAAGGCCGCCAAGGACTTCCTCAAGCTCTTGGAGAACGTCAAGAACAACGCCGACGAGCAGGGGTTCGACGGCGAGGCGATGGTCATCAAACACGTCGCCCCTCACAAGGTCGGCGAGCGACCCGGTCGGAACCCCCGCGCCGCGGGCGCGACCGAGTGGAACACCACGCTCGCGGACGTCGAACTGATCATCGAGGAGCCGGAGGCTGACAACTAATGGCTGACGAACACCAATTCATCGAGGACGGCCTGCGCCGTTCCCAGATCAACGAGTTCTTCGCGGACGAGCTCGGCCGCGCCGGCTACGGCGGGATGGACGTCGCCCAGACGCCGATGGGCACGCAGATCGTCCTGAAGGCCGAAAAGCCCGGGATGGTGATCGGGAAGGGCGGGAAGAACATCCGCAAGATCACCACCGAGCTCGAGGACCGCTTCGACATGGACGACCCGCAGATCGACGTTCAGGAGGTCGACGAGCCCGACCTGAACGCACAGATCGTCGCGGACCGTCTGGCGAACGCCCTCGAACGCGGCTGGTACTTCCGGAAGGCCGGTCACACGACGATCGACCGCATCATGGACGCGGGCGCGCTGGGCGCCGAGATCGTCCTGTCCGGCAAGGTCACCGGCGCGCGCTCGCGCGTCGAGAAGTTCAACCGCGGCTACATCAAGCACAACGGCGAACCCGCAGAGGAGGTCGTCGACCACGGCCAGGGCGTCGCCGTCATGAAGCTCGGGACGATCGGCGTCAACGTGAAGATCATTCCGCCGGGGGCGACGCTCCCGGACGACTTCCAGATCCGCGAGGACGCCGAGGTCCCCGAGGTCGAGCAGGCGGCCGCCGGCGCCGGCGACGACGAGGGCGTCGAGGCGCTGCTCGAAGAGGATCCGGAGGAGGTTCCCGACGTGGGCGCCGACGAGGATGTCGGTGTCCCCGACGAGGACCCCGCGGATGTCATCGACGAGGAGGTCGTCGAGGAGGTCGTCGAGGAGACGCAGGACACGGCCACCGAGGCGACTGACGTCGCCGCGGAGGAGCCGGTCGGCGACGCGGACGCCGACGAGCTCGACGAACTGGACGAAGAGATCGAGTCCGAGGCGGCCGACCTCGTCGCGAAGATGGAGGCGGCCGACGAGGAGGAGGAGGACGAATAATGGCGATCCTCTACACCGACGAGATCCGCGACATGACCGCGGCGGAGCGCCAGGTCGAACTCGAGGAGCTCGAGACCGAGCTGCTCAACTCGAAGGCGCAGCGGGCGGCCGGCGGCATGCCGGAGAGCCCGGGCCGCGTCAACGAGCTCAAGAAGACGATCGCCCGGATCAAGACGATCCAGGCGGAAGAAGGCGACTTCGACGAGGACGAAGCGTAAGATGATCTCCCCTGACACACTCGTTCGGCACGAGCTCGTCGGCCTCCCGGTTCGGGTGGCCGACGCCGACAGCGACGCCCACGTGGGTATCGCCGGTCGCGTGCTCGACGAGACGTTCGGTACCCTCGTGGTCCGAACGGCGTCGGGGGACAAACGCGTGCCCAAGTCGGGCGCGACGTTCGAGTTCGGCGTCGCCGAGACGCCGACCGCTCGCACAGATGAAGCCGCCGGCGACGGACAGTCGCCGGGGTCCGCGTCCCAACTCGGGTCGGATACTACGGGGGTCCGCCCCCGTCAGTCTGGCCCGTCCGGATCCGCAAGCGTCGTCGACGGTGACGGCGCGGGTCCGGCGAGCCGCCGAGGCGAGTGCAAAGACGCGGTCTACGCGACGGTGGATGGCGATCGGTTGCGATATCGGCCCGCCGAACGCACCGAACGAGGTGCCACACAATGGCGATAGGAATCGACGTACCCACGCCTCCGGAGCCAGACAACCCGGAGGATTACGACTACGAGAAATGCCCGTTCTACGGGCAGCTCTCCGTCCGCGGCCAGACCCGCGAGGGGACGGTCGTGTCGACGGATATGGAAAAGACCGTCATCGTCGAGCGAGAGTACGACGTGTTCGTACCGAAATACGATCGGTACATGAAGCGTCGCTCGCGCATCCCGGCCCACGTGCCGGGCGTGCTCGACTCGCTCGAAGTCGGTGACGAAGTGACGATCGCGGAGACGCGACCGCTCTCGAAGACGAAGTCCCACGTCGTCGTCGAGATCCGCTCGGGTGATCAGTGATGGAGGCGCTCAAGGCCGACGTCACGCAGGGGCTCTCGAAGGGCTCGCTGATCACGTGCGCCGACAACACCGGCGCCCGTGAGCTGAAGGTCATCTCCGTGTCGGGCTACTCCGGCACGAAGAACCGCCACCCGAAGGCGGGGATCGGCGACAAGGTGACCGTCTCGGTCACCAAAGGGACCCCGGAGATGCGGCGGCAGGTGCTGGAGGCGGTCGTCGTCCGCCAGCGTAAGCCGATCCGCCGTCCGGACGGCACGCGCGTGAAGTTCGAGGACAACGCGGCCGTCATCATCGACGACCTCGAGGAGCCGCGGGGCACAGAGATCAAAGGCCCCGTCGCCCGCGAGGTCGCCGAACGGTTCGGGAGCATCGCCTCGACCGCGACGATGATCGTCTAACTATGACGAAACAGCCACGCAAACAACGAAAACGGTCGGAGACCGCGCCGCTCCACGAGCGGCAGAATCAGGTCCGGGCCACCCTCACCGACGAGCTCCGCGAGGAGTACGGACAGCGCAACGTCCGCGTCAACGCCGGCGACACCGTCGAGGTGCTTCGCGGCGACGCGGCCGGCACGGAGGCGGAGGTCGTCTCCGTCGACCTGTCCGCCGAGCGGATCACGGTCGAGGACGTCACCGTCGAGAAGGCGGACGGGGAGGAGGTTCCCCGCCCGATTCCGGCGAGCAACGTCCGGGTGACCGAGCTGGACCTCGAGGACGAGCGCCGCGAGGCGCGGCTCCAGGAGGATAACGAATGACGCGACACCAGAAGCGACTGTCAGTACCGAACTCCTGGCCGGTCGAGCGCAAGACGGACACGTTCACCGTGAAGGCGGGCGCGGGCCCGCACGGCGAGGCGGGCGTTCCGCTCGTCGTCCTGCTGCGGGACGTGCTCGGCTACGTCGACTCGACGAAGGAGGCGCGCTACGCGCTGAACAACGACTCGATCCTCGTCAACGGGGACGCCGTCTCGGACGAACAGCGTCCGATCGGGATGTTCGACATCCTGGCGTTCCCCGAGCGCGGGGAGTACTTCCGCGTCTTCCCCGACGAGGGCGGTCGGCTCGCGCTGACTCCCGTCGACGAGGACGCCGCGGGCAGCCGGCTCGGGAAGATCACGAACAAGACCGTCGTCCCCGGCGGCGTCACGCAGCTGACGCTCCACGACGGGACGAACGTCCGCGTCGACGACGACGCGGACTACGAGACGAACGACTCGATCGTCGTCGACAACGAGACGAAGGAGATCGTCGCCCACTTCGAGTACGAGGAGGGCGCCTTGGTGACCGCCGTCGCTGGCCAGCACGCCGGCCAGATCGGCGAGATCGAGGACATCGACGTGACCCTCGGCTCCGGCGACAACACCGTGACCGTCGCCAGCGAGGACGGCGGCTACGAGACGGTCGAGGAGTACGTCGTCGTCATCGACGAGAACTTCACCGACGACGAGGGTGATGCGGATGAGTGAAGCCGAGAGCGCCGACCACGAGATGCGCGAGCCGTCCCTCGAGAAGGTCGTCGTCCACATGGGCGTCGGGCAGGGCGGTGAGCCGCTCGCGGACGCCGAGGAGATCATCGAGGAGATCACGGGCCAGCAGTCGGTCCGGACCACCTCGAAGCGCACCATCGCCGAGTTCGGGATCCGCAAGGGCGACCCGATCGGCGTCAAGGTGACGCTGCGGGGCGAGGACGCGCACGCGTTCCTCGAGACCGCGCTCGATCTCGTCGATGTCTCGCGGAGCCAGTTCGACGACACGGGTAACCTCAGCTTCGGGGTCGAGGACCACACCGACTTTCCGAGCCAGGAGTACGACCCCAACATCGGGATCTACGGCCTCGACGTGACGACGACGATCGTCCGTCCCGGCTACCGCGTCTCGAAACGCGACAAGGCGACGGGGACCATTCCCTCTCGCCACCGGATGACAGCCGAGGACGCGGCCGCGTTCCTCGAAACGAACTTCGACGTCGAGGTAACCGAATGAGCGAAGCGAACAACGACACGGGCGAGCACGCCGCGAAGCGCACCGACTCCCGGCACACGTGCCGGCGGTGCGACCGCGAGCAGGGACTCGTCGGCAAGTACGACATCAACCTCTGCCGGCAGTGCTTCCGCGAGGTCGCCCGAGACATGGGATTCGAGAAGTACAGCTGATCATGACGGGAAACGATCCATTCACCAACGCGCTCGCCGGCATGGACAACGCCGAGAGCGTTGGCCACCTGTCGTACACGGTAGAGCCCGCTTCGAACATCATCGGCTCCGTCCTCGAGGTCCTCTACGACCGCGGGTACGTCGACGGCTTCGAGTACGTCGACGACGGGAAAGCCGGGAAGTTCGAGGTCGAACTGAAAGGCGCGATCAACGAGTGTGGCGCCGTCAAGCCCCGCTACTCCGCGGGTGCGGACGAGTTCGAGAAGTGGGAGAAGCGGTACCTCCCCGCCCGTGACTACGGGACGCTCATCGTCACGACGAGCCACGGCGTCATGAGCCACTACGAGGCCCGCGAGGAGGGCATCGGCGGCCAAGTGATCGCATACGTCTACTAACAATGAACAGAGTCGAAATCGATATTCCGGACGACGTCTCCGCCGAGACCGACCACCTCGAACTCACCGTCGAAGGACCCAACGGGAGCGTCACGCGACGCCTCTGGTACCCCGACGTCGACGTGACGATCGAGGACGGCGCGGTGGTCATCGCGACCGAGAACGAGGACGCGAAGACCAACGCCACCGTCGGCACCTTCGAGAGCCACGTCGCCAACATGATCCACGGCGTCACCGAGGGCTGGGAGTACGCCATGGAAGTGTACTACGCCCACTTCCCGATGCAGGTGAACGTGGAGGGCGACGAGGTCGTCATCGAGAACTTCCTCGGAGAGAGCGCCGCGCGGCGCACCCCCATCCGCGGAGACACGGACGTACAGATCGACGGCGAGACGGTCACGCTCTCGGGCTCCGACAAGGAGGCCGTCGGCCAGACCGCCGCCGACATCGAACAGCTGACGAAGGTGACCGACAAGGACACGCGCGTCTTCCAGGACGGCGTGTACATCGTCGAGAAACCCACCGGAGGTGCCTAACCGATGGCAGACGAACTGGAAGACATCAGCGGTGTCGGTCCCTCGAAGGCGGACGCGCTTCGCGAGGCCGGCTACGAGACGGTCGAGGACGTGAAGGCCGCCTCCCAGTCGGAGCTCTCCGAGGTCGACGGCGTCGGCAACGCGCTCGCAGCGCGTGTCAAGGCCGACGTCGGCGGGCTGGAGGTCGACGAGGAGGCGGACGCGGAGATCGAAGACGAGACCGACGAGGAGGAGCCGGTCGACGAGGCCGAGGAGTCCGAGACGGTCGAGACGGAGCTTCGGCCCCGCGGTCACGCCGACAAGACGCCGGAACTGGACGACGAGACCGCTCGCGCGCTCGCACAGAAGCACCGCGAGGGGAAACCGCAGTTCAACCGGCAGGACTACCACAAGAAAAAGCGGATCCCGACGTCGTGGCGCAAGCCGCGCGGCGGGCTCTCCAAGCAGCGCCGTCGCATGAAGTCGAAGGGGCCGGTCGTCGAGGCCGGCTTCCGCTCGCCGACGGCGTCGCGCGACCTGCACCCGAGCGGCTTCGAGGAGGTCCGCGTTCACAACACGGACGATCTTGAGGGCGTCGACGGCGACACGCAGGCGGTGCGGATCGCCTCGAAGGTCGGCGGTCGAAAGCGCGAACTGATCGAAGACGAGGCGGAGGAGCGCGGCATTCGCGTGCTGAACCCGACCTACGTCGAAGTGGAGGTCGACGATGAGTGATCTGAAGGCGCAGAAACGGCTCGCAGCGGACGAGCTCGACGTCGGCAAGGGCCGCGTCTGGCTCGACCCCGAGGCACAGGAAGAGATCGAGGACGCCATCACCCGCGAGGACGTCCGCGAGCTCATCGAACAGGGAACGATCCGCGCGAAGGACGCGAAGACGAACTCGCGCGGTCGCGCCCGCGAGCGCGCCGACAAGCGCTCGTACGGGCATCAGTCGGGCGCCGGCTCCCGCAAGGGTCGCTCCGGCGCGCGACAGGACACGAAAGCCGACTGGAAGGCGCGCATCCGCGCACAGCGGGCCCGCCTGAAGGAGCTTCGCGACGACGAAGACGTGCTCGACGCCTCCGAGTACCGCACGCTGTACAACAAAGCGAGCGGGGGAGACTTCGAGGACGTCGCCCGTCTCGAGGCGTTCATCGAGACGCAGTACGGTTACGAGGTGACGGACTAATGGCGACAGGACCACGATACAAGGTGCCGATGCGGCGCCGCCGCGAGGTCCGGACGGATTACCATCAGAGGTTGCGCCTGCTGAAATCGGGCAAGCCTCGCCTGGTCGCTCGGGTGAGCAACGCTCACGTCAGGGCGCAGCTGGTGACCCCCGGATCCGACGGCGACGAGACCCACGCGGCCGCCTCCAGCGAGGAGCTCGGCGAGTACGGCTGGGACGCCCCCACGGGCAACCTCCCCAGCGCGTACCTCACCGGGTACCTCGCGGGCGCTCGCGCCGTCGACGCCGGCCTCGACGAGGCCGTCCTCGACATCGGGCTCAACACGGCGACGCCCGGCAACAAGACGTTCGCGGTACAGGAAGGAGCGATTGACGCGGGCCTCGAGATCCCGCACAACGACGACGTGCTGGCCGACTGGTCGCGCACGCGCGGCGAACACATCGCCGACTACGCCGAGCAGCTCGACGAGCCGCTGTACAGCGGCGCGTTCGACGCCAGCGAGCTACCCGAGCACTTCGACGACGTGCTCGCGACAATCCAGGAGGACCATGAGTAGACACAACGACGGCTGGGAACCGCGGACGCGACTCGGCCGCAAGGTACAGGACGGCGACATCACGTCGATGGAACAGGCGCTCCAGTCCGGGCTCCCGCTGAAGGAGGCCGAGATCGTCGACCAGCTCCTCCCGGGGCTCGAAGACGAGGTGCTGGACATCAACATGGTCCAGCGCATGACCGACTCCGGCCGCCGCGTGAAGTTCCGTTGCGTGGTCGCCGTGGGCAACCGCGACGGCTACCTCGGCTACGCGCAGGCCCGCGACGACCAGGTCGGCGGCGCGATCCAGAAGGCGATCGACGTCGCGAAGCTGAACATCATCTCGGTGGACCGCGGCTCCGGGTCCTGGGAGGACCAGCCCGGCGGCACCAACTCCTTGACCCGCACGGCGAAGGGGAAGGCCGGCTCCGTCACCGTCGAGATCAAGCCCGCCCCGCAGGGGCTGGGCCTCGCGGCCGCGGAGACGGTCCGCAACATCCTGGAGCTCGCCGGCGTCGAGGACGCCTGGACGAACTCCGACGGCAACACGCGCACGACGGTGAACCTCGCGAAGGCGACGTTCAACGCCTTGGAGAACGCGGCGCAGTCCCGTACGCCCCAGCACGCGCGCGAAGTCCACTACGACGAGGTGAGCGAGTGATGCAGGCGATCGTTCAGCTCCGCGGCGAGGTTAATCTCGGGTCCGGCGTCGAGGACACGCTCGACATGCTGAACGTCGGGCGCGTCAACCACGCGACGTTCGTCCCCGAGACGGACTCGTACCGCGGCATGATCACGAAGGTCAACGACGTCGTCGCGTTCGGGGAACCGAGCGTCGAGGCCGTCGCGCGAACGATCGCGCGGCGCGGCGAGCCGCTCGAAGGCTCGGCCGACGTCGACGACGAGTGGATCGACGACAACACCGACTACGCCGACCTGGAGGCGCTGGCCGAGGCGCTCGTCGACGAGGAGACCACGCTGCGCGAGCAGGGTCTCTCGCCGACGCTGCGGCTCCACGCCCCCCGCGGCGGTCACGAGGGCATCAAACACCCCGTGATCGAGGGCGGCGAACTCGGGAAACACACCACCGAGGAGATCGACAGTCTCCTGGAGGCGATGCGATGACGAGCAAGAAACGACGACAGCGCGGCTCTCGGACGCACGGCGGCGGTACGCACAAGAACCGGCGCGGCGCCGGGCATCGCGGCGGTCGCGGCGCGGCCGGTCGCGCGAAACACGAGTACCACAACTACGGTCCGCTCGGCAAGCACGGGTTCAAGCGCCCCGAGGACGCTCAGACGGAGGTCCTCGAAGTGAAGATCCAGAAGCTCGACGAGGACGCGGCGCTGTACGCCGCGGACGGTCTCGCCGAGGAGGACGGCGACGCGTACGTCTTCGACGCGCGCGACGTCGTTGAGGACGGCCACGAGGCTGACGTGGTGAAGGTGCTCGGCGGCGGGCAGGTCCGCCGCGAGCTCCGCGTCACGGCCGACGCGTTCACCGCCGGTGCGGTCGAGCTCATCGAGGAGGCGGGCGGCGAGGCGACGCTCTCCGAGCGCGCCGAAGAGCCCGCTGACGAACCGGAAAACACTTCCGACGACGAGAACGACGAGGCGTAACATGAGCTGGAAGGAGGCCGCCGAACCGGTGCTCTCGCGGATGCCCGTCGTGGAGCGGCCCGCGGGACACGTCCCGTTCAGACGGAAGCTTACGTGGACGGCCGGAATCCTGATCGTCTACTTCTTCCTGACCAACATCAACCCGTTCGGGTTGGCAGTCGGGCAGGGGTCGGACTTCTTCGGGCAGTTCCGGTCGGTGCTCGCCGGGTCGTCCGGGTCGCTGCTACAGGTCGGTATCGGACCGATCGTCACGGCGTCCATCGTCCTCCAGCTGTTGGGCGGTGCGAACCTCCTCGGGCTCGACACCGAGAACGACCCGCGCGACCAGGTCCTCTATCAGGGCCTCCAGAAGCTGCTGGTGATCATCGTCTCCGCCCTCACGGCGGCGCCGATGGTGTTCACCGGGGGGTTCCTCCCCGCGGACGACGCGGTCGCGAGCGCGCTCGGCATCGGGACGTTCGGCGTTCAGGTGCTGATCTTCGCGCAGATCTTCGTCGGCGGCATCCTCATCCTGTTCATGGACGAGATCGTGAGCAAGTGGGGCGTCGGCTCCGGCGTCGGGCTGTTCATCATCGCGTCGGTGAGCCAGCAGATCGTCGGCGGCTTCTTCAGCTTCTCCGCACTCGGCGCCTCCGGCTTCTTCGCGAGCTGGTACGGCGTCATCTTCGGCGACGTGCCGGTGTCGATGTCGCCGTTCACGGCGGAGGGGCTCCAGAATCTCCTCTTCGATCCGGGGAACATTCTAGCGCTTTTCACCACGGTGTTCATCTTCGGGATCGTCGTGTACGCGGAGTCGGTCCGCGTCGAGATCCCGCTGTCGCACGCCCGCGTGAAGGGCGCCCGCGGACGCTTCCCGGTGAAGCTCATCTACGCGTCCGTCCT
>NZ_NEWI01000072.1:0-16006 GCF_002135005.1 Halorubrum sp. SD612
TGTACAGGGGTCAACGCGGGATGGCCGGCGAACGTCTCCAAAGCCCCAGTCGCGAGGCGGGTACACGTGCGCTGCGCTCCGCGTCGCTCACTTCGTTCGCGCCTGGGGTGCTTGCGTCGCCTGCGTCCGCCTCGCGACTGCCCCTTTGAGTCCCGCCCCGACCGCACAGCACGGCACCTCACGCCTCCCCAGCCTCGCGGTTCGCGCTCTCCGAGCGCGAACCGTGTCCCTCGCGCGTGCTCCTCACGCCCTACGGGCGTTCGGAGGCACGCGCCACCGCAGACCTGTTAGCAAGCGGCCGTAGCCGATCCGCTCATTCGCCGGTGAACCGCTCCCGTTCCGCGAGCGCGAAGTCGGTCCCGTACCGCTCCACGAGGGGGGTGTAGGCGTCGCCGAGCGCCCGCATACACGCGCTCGTCGAGGCGAAGCCGAGGTCGTCGGCGACTTCCTCCCACGGCCGGCCTTGGAGGACCTTCCGAACGAGCAGGCGCTCCGCCCGGTCGTCGAGGTCGGTCCCCTCGACCAGCGCCGCGAGCGCGAGGTCGCGGAACGCGCCGGGCGCGCTGTCGTACATCCCCGGCCCGACCGACGCCCCGACGACGGAGCGCCACTCGGTCTCGGTGAGATCGACCGGGACGGAGGCGGAACACGCACCCAGCGCGCCGCGGATCACGTCCGGGTCGACGTCGCGGTGCGCGTCGGAGAGCCCGTCGCGCTCGCGGTCCCGGAAGGCGACCGCGTGGCGGGCGAGCAGGTCGCGCCCGGCCGCGGTCTCCGGGCGCAGCATGATCGCGGAGTGCTCCCCCGAGGCGTCGTTGCGGCTCGTCGAGAGGTGGCCGATCCGGTATCCCGCGCGCTTCCAGAAGCGGAGCAGGCGCGGCGTCGCGCCGTAGCCGACCGAGAAGTAGTCGACCGGCTCTCCGTCGTCGTGAGTCGCTTCGCCGTCGCCCGCCACTTCCCCCCCGAACTCCGCGTGGACCTCGCCGAGCAGCCGCGAGCCGAACCCCGCGTCCCGGAGCGCGTGGTGGGTCGCGATCCGGACCGTCCGCAGGCCGCGCGGCTCGGCCGCGGCCTCGTCGCGGAGTTGGCTCGTGAGCACGTCCGGCACCATGTTGCCGCGGACGCGCTCACCCTCGTACATCCGCCGCCGCGTCTCGGGGTCGAGGCCGCCCTCCCGCGCGAGGAGCGCGACCGCGACGACCCGGTCGTCCGCGACGAGCGCGCGCGCGACGAGGTTCGGCGCGTCGAGCAGCCGCGCGAGGTCGTTCGGCTCCGTCCGGTAGTGTGCGGTGACGAGCAGCCCGAACGCCTCGCCGAGCAGCGTCTCGTCCGCGCGCAGTTCCTCCGGGTCGAGCGCCCGATACGTCGCGTCGTCGACCGACGCGTCCGCGACCGCGTCGTCGACCGCCGGGCGAGCGTCCAACAGGAGCGCCCGCGACGCCCACGCCTCCACCGGGTCGTTCCGCGCGTACCGGATCGGCTCGTCGAGCCGCACGTCCCGGACCGCGAACCGCGAGCCGACCAGCCGCTCCCGGAACCGGACCGCGAACCCGCGGCCCGCCCCCTCGTAGCCGTGGACCGTCGTACAGAACGCGACCGCGGGCGCGTCGAGGAACCCCTCCAGCAGCCGCACCGGGAGCGCCGCCGCCTCGTCGACGACCGCCGCGTCCGCCTCGCCCGCCGCCGCCGCGGCGGCCGCCGGCGGCAGGAAGCGTACCCAATCTCCCGCCGGCGTCCGGAGGTCGCGGTCGTCCGCATCGCCGTCGCGGTCGATCCCGTCGCGTTCCCAATCGGTCTCGCTCTCGATCAGCTCTCGGGCACGCGCGAACACCTCCGCGGCGTTCCGGAACGCGGGCGCGGTGACGAGCACGTCGGCGCCGCCGAGCGCGAGCGCGCCCGCCGCGATCCCGGCCGCGCTCGACTTCCCGCGCCCGCGGTTGGACTCGACGACGACCGCCGATCCGGGGTCGGCGAGCGCCTCGAAGGCCCGCACCGCGCGGGCCTGGTCGTCCGTGAGACAGGCGCCGTACGCGGCCGCGGGGAACGCCGCACCCGGCGGCGGGCTCGGCGCGTCGCGGTCGTCCGCGTCGTCGGGTTCGCCCTCGCCACCGCGTTCGTCCCCACCGCCGCGCTCGTCGCCTTTCTCCGCGGTCAGGCCGTCTCGTTCGAGGGCGCCGCCCGCGGGGTCGTCCCCCAGTGCGACGACCGCGATTCCGGGGTGCGTCCGGAGCGTCGAGACGAGGCGCTCGCGGAACCGCCCGGTCACGTCGCCGACGCCGTACGGGGGGACCGCGAGCGAGTCGTCGAAGCGGTCCCGGACCGCCGGCCAGTTGTCGAGCGGAGGCGTCAGCAGGATCAGGAGCCCCCCGCCGTCGACCGCGCCGACCGCGCGGCCGAGCGCGTTGGGGACGAACCGCTCGTGGCAGTCGAGGACGACCGCCTCGCGGGTGCGTCCGAGCAGCTCGTCGGCGCTCCGCGGGCGGTGCTCCTCGAACCGGAACCCCTCCCGGGTCGAGACGAGCGAGACCGCCTCGTCGTCGACGCCGAGGGACACTATCGCGTCGTAGGCGGCGTCGGTTCCCCGGTCGCGGTCGCCCGCCAGCACGAGGACGCGCCGCTCGTTCGTCCGCTCGGCCTCGGCGCGCAGTTCGCGCGCGACTCCCGCGATCATCTCCGCTCGTGGTTGCCGAGGCGCGGTCATGTGTCTTCCCCTCCGCGCGTCGCCGAGGCGAGTTGCTCGTTCACGACGCTCCGGCGACGCCGGCAAGGGCGGGAGGCTTACGGCCGCGCGGCGCGTCGCTCCCGGCATGACCACGGTCACGCTCATCGGGACTCGGCTCGCGGACGTGGGCCGCGAGTTCGTCTACGAAGGGGAATCGGCCGGCTGCGAAGGGTGTCCCTACCGCGGCCAGTGTCTCAACCTCACCGAGGGGAAGCGGTACCGGGTGACAGACATCCGCGAGAACGCCCAGACGCTCGACTGCGCCGTCCACGACGCGGGCGTCCGCGCGGTCGAGGTCGAGCCCGCGTCGGTCCCGGCGAACGTCCCGTCGAAGCGCGCGTACGCCGGGAGCAAGGCGTCGCTCGCCGGTCCCTGCCCGCACACCGAGTGCCCGAGCCACGGCTACTGCGTCCCCGACGGCGCCGACTTCGACGAGGAGCGCGTCATCGATCAGGTGCTCGGCGACCCCCCGCACGAGACGTGCGCGCTCGACCGCGACCTGACGCTCGTGGAGTTCCGCGCGGAGGAGTGAGTCCGGCCGCGGGGCCGCTCGCTTCGCTTACAGCGAGGTGATCGCGTTCAGCGTGATCCGGATCGCGCGCTCGACGTTGTCTTTCGCCTTCTCCGGTAGTTCGTCGTCGGAGTCTGCCCCCTTCTGCGTGCCCGCGACGAGGTTGCCGTCCACCGTACAGATGGCGCCCGCCGCGAGCCCCTTGCGCCGCGCGAGCGAGAAGACGGTCGCCGCCTCCATCTCGATCGCGAGCAGGTTCGCGTCGTTCCAGTCCTCGACGTACTCGTCGTCCTCGTTGTAGAACGCGTCGTCCGAGACGATAGGGCCGACGTGGATCTCCTCGTCGTTGTCCTCGGCCGCATCGACCAAGCCGGTGAGTACGTCGTAGTCCGGGACCGCCGGGTAGTTCGCCGACTCGTACCGCTTGCTCGTCCCCTCCTCCTTGGCCGCGCCCGTCGCGACGACCATGTCGCCGACCTCCATCTCCGGCTGGAGCGCGCCGCAGGTGCCACACCGGACGAACGTCTCCACGCCGACCCGCGAGAGCTCCTCTACGGCGATGGCGGCCGACGGGCAGCCGATCCCGGTCGAGCAGATCGTGAGGTCGACCCCGTCGTAGGTCGCGTTGACGACTTTGTACTCGCGGTTCTGCGCGACGACCTCGCTGTCGTCGCACAGGTCGGCGATCCGGTCGACGCGACCCGGATCGCCAGGGATGACCGCGATCTCGTGGACGTCGCCCTCCTCGACCAGCAGGTGCGGCTGTTTCGCCATACGCGCCGCAACAGCGGCCGCGCGCAAAAACGGACCGGTCGGCGGGCGGGGATCACGCCGCAAACACAATTTGATATCGCGCTATGCGATTTACAACAGCGATCGAACGGCCGCGGTCCCCCTCAGGCTGGACCACCGACTCCACCGGATCGGGCCGTTTTATCGCCCGAGGCCGCGACGTTCGACTATGACCGACGCTGACGCCTCCGCCGGTTTCGGTTCGACGCTCGGTGCGCTCACCGTCGCGTTCCTCCTCGTGACACTCGTCGCCGGGACGCTGCTTGGCTTCAACTGGACGCAGGCGGTGTTGCTCGGCGGGTTCGCTGGCGTCGTGGCGGTCGGGTCGGCGTGGCTGACCGAGCGACGGACGGGCGGATGAACCGAACGACGGGCGAACGGATGAACCGAGCGACGGACGGGCGGATGATCCCCGGTCTCCGCAGTTGTCGTCCGAGTATCGTGACTGAGAGGTCGACGGAGGCTTTTATACCCGCTCGGCGTCGACACCGCACAATGCGATTCAGTCGCGACCGTCGAGGCCAGTCGGTCGTGGTCGGGACGGTGATCCTGTTCGGGTTCCTGATCGTTGCGCTCGGAATCTTCCAGATTCAAGTCGTCCCGACGGAGAACGCGAACGTCGAGTTCGAACACAGCCAGCAGGTCGAGGACGACTTCGGCGACCTCCGCAACGACGTCCTCCGCGCCGGTTCGACGGGCTCGA
The DNA here is from genome assembly GCF_002135005.1 of Halorubrum sp. SD612. NCBI lineage: Archaea > Methanobacteriati > Methanobacteriota > Halobacteria > Halobacteriales > Haloferacaceae > Halorubrum > Halorubrum sp. SD612. The sequence goes on from NZ_NEWI01000072.1 coordinate 4,729, forward strand.
CCGGGTCGACGCAGGTCCGCCTCGGCACGCGGTACCCGGCCCGGACGTTCTTCATCAACCCGCCGCCCGTGTCGGGGTCGCTCGAAACGGAGCCGACGGGGCCGATACGGGTCTTGAACGCGACGGTCGGAGACGGCGCCCACCAGAACGCCCGCGACTTCTGGAACATGAGTCCCTCGTTCGAGACGCGTTCGCTCCGCTACGACGCGGAGTACAACGAGTTCGACGGCGCCCCCGAACTCGTCTACGAGCACTCCGTCGTCGCCGCCGAGTTCGACGACGCGGTCCTGCTCCGGACCGGCCAGACGGTCGTCTCCGAGGAGGGGATCTCGCTGACCGCGCTGACCGGCTCGGTGTCGGAAACCGGCGTCGTTCCGCGTAGCGTCGACCCGCGCGCCGTCTCCGCGAGCGACACCACGGTTCCGCTCGAACCGAGAGGCGGGCAGATCACCCTCGAACTCCCGACCGCGATCGGGAACGCCTCTGCCCTCGCGGACCGCTGGAATGGTGCGCTCCCGGCGGGCGCGACCGCGACGCCGAACGCGACCGGTGAAGCGCTCCGGGTCACGCTGGATAACACCTCGGACGACCGTCCCTACCGACTAGCGCTCTCGGAGGTATCACTCGACGCGTCGGGCGAGACGGAACCGGCGTACGTGGTTCCTGTCGGCCCGCAGAACGTCGCTCTCGATGATACGGTTACTGTCGAGGTCCGAGACCGGTACAACAATCCGGTGCCGGACGCGACGGTGTCGATCGTCGGGGACGGTCGGGAGAACACGACGAACGACGACGGACGCGTGTTCTTCGAAGCGAACAGGACGTCAATCACGGCGACGATCAACGGGACCGATGCGCAGCCGTTCGAGGATGTCTCCTTCGATGCGTCCGCTGACGCGCCCACGACAGGCGTGAATCGCATCTATGAGGTCGAGTGGGACGAGTTCGATCCTGTTCCGATCGAGGAAGGGACTACTGACGGAGAACTCGACATACTAGTTTCCGACGCCGATTCTGACGCTCCAATCGATAACGCCGCCGTTGATGTCGCTCTCACGCCGCTAGGCAATGTGAACGGAATTCCGAGTTTCGACGAGCCCTCCGAGACGGATGCGGACGGTCGGACAACTGTCCGTAATTTCAATACTAATGGGGCAAACGCCGGGGATAATTTCACTTTCTACGCGTCTGCTGGCGATGACGTTGATGTGACCCGTGTCACAGTCGTTGAGAATACAGGCACGGGCAGCGAAGCTGACGCCGCCCAAGCTGTCGACGGGACCGGGTCAACTACAGGCTCAGGCAACTCCGGCAAGCTAAGATTCGACATAACTGCTGATTCAGACATTAGTATCAATGCTGCGGCAATCAGAACGACTGGCTCTCTAAGTTCTGTTGGTGCCGATTCAGAATCCAAGTTTACGATCAGGGGAGAGCCAAGCGACCCTGCTGGCTCCACAGATGGAAGCTTCGATTACACATTCAATCCGAGCGTTGTAGTTGGCCCATCAGACGGAGACACTGAAGTGAGATTTGACAAGCTGGATACCGGCATCGAGAACATTAGCATGGTTAACTCAGAAGCTAACGCGGACATCGTTGTGGCGCTTCAATTCGATGACGGAAGTGTCAAGCAATTCTTCTTCCAAGCAGACGAACGACAACCCGGTCCTCCTAATTAACCTCCGCCGTACATTCCACAATCGACGTAATCCTCATCGACAAAGCCATATGCCGGCCGCATGAACGTCCGTGTATGACCGCAGTCGGGATCGACGGCATCGAGATCTGGACCGGGAAGCTCAAACTCGACCTGCCGGGCACGTTCGCGCCGGAGAAGGGCGACGACCCCGAGAAGTACACGAAGGGGCTCGGGCTCACTAACTCCTCGTTCCCCGACGTGTACGAGGACATCGTCACGATGGGCGCGAACGCCGCGAAGGGGCTGATGGACCGGAAGGGGCTCGAACCCGAGGACGTCGGCCGGATCGACGTCGCCACCGAGTCGGCGTTCGACCACTCGAAGCCCGTGTCGACGTATATCGCCGGCTGCCTCGAACAGGTGTACGACGGCGACTTCACCCACGCCAACAAGGGCGAGCGCAAGTTCGCCTGCCTCGCCGGAACGCAGGCCATTGACGACGCGTACAACTGGATCCGCGCCGGCCGGAACCGCGACCGCCCCGCGCTCGTCATCACCACGGACACGGCGCTGTACGCTCGCGGTGACCCCGGCGAGGCGACGCAGGGCGCCGGCGCCGTCGCGATGCTGATCGACGAGGACCCTTCGATCGTCGAGCTCTCGACGGATCAGGGGTACGGCTCGAAGGACGAGACTGACTTCCTCAAGCCGAACCAGCAGTTCCCCAGCGTCGACGGGAAGCGGTCGGTCCAGGTGTACCTCTCCCGGATGCGCGAGGCCCTCGAAGACTACGAGTCCGTCACGGACGACATCGAGCTGGAAGACTTCGCGTACGCGCCGTTCCACACGCCGTTCCCCGGCATGGTCCGGAAGGCGGCGCTCCTCGCCTACCGTCACGTCATCCGCGATACAGCACACGAGGACGCGCTCGCCGACGAGATCGGCCGCCAGCCCCGCGAAGGCGAGTACGACGACCGGGAGGCCTACGAGGAGGCGATCCGCGGGTACATGGACGAATTAAAGACCACCGAGCAGTACCAGACGTGGTACGACACGGCAGTCGAGCCGACGCTCGGCCTCTCTCGCGAGGTCGGCAACTGGTACACCAGTTCGGTCCACATTGCCCGCGTGAGCGCCCTCCGAGACGCCCTGACCCGCGACCGCGAGTTCGTCGGCGACACGCTGCTCGTCGCTTCCTACGGCTCGGGCGCGCAGGCCGAGATCCACGCCGAGACGATCCGAGAGGGGTGGCGCGCCGAGATCGAGAGGCTCGACATCGACGACCAGCTCGACGCCCGCTACGACCTGACGTGGGAGGAGTACGAGGACGTCCACGACGTCCACGAGTACGACGCCGACCTCGGGCGCGAGGTCGAGGAGTTCACCCAGCCCGACGGGGAGTTCGTCTTCACCGGCTGGGGGCGGATGAACGAGCGCCAGTACGAGTACGCCGAGTAGCGCCGCGACCGCCGCTGACCGGCACGCTCACCGAACTGTGAGTCATCCGCAGCGGTCCGCAATCCCGTGAAAACGGCTCACACGGGTCGTTCGCGATACGATGCTTTTAAACGACGCTGGCGTGAATCGACACCCAATGGTGACCATCTACGACGTGCCGGCCGACGACCTCTGCGAGGCCGTCGCCGCCCGCCTCGAGGACCGGATCGAAGAGCCCGACTGGGTCGAGTTCGCCAAAAGCGGCGCGGGCAAGGAGCTCCCGCCGGAGCAGGACGACTTCTGGTACGTCCGCTCCGCGAGCCTCCTGCGAAAGGTCGCGCAGAACGAGCCGATCGGCATCGAGCGGCTCGCGACCGAGTACGGCTCGAAGAAGCGCGGCTCCAATCGCTACATCGTCCGCCCCGGCGAGCACGAGGGGGGCTCGCGTAAGCTCATCCGTTCGTCGCTCCAGGCGCTCGAAGAGGACGGGCTCGTCACGACCGCCTCCGGCGAGGGTCGCCGCCTCTCCGATGAGGGCGAGGCGTTCCTCTCCGAGGTCGCGACCGAAGTCTTCGAGGACCTCGACCGTCCGGAACTCGAACGCTACGCGTAAACCGATATCTCTGTTTCTGGCCGCTTTACCGCCGTAGCGACTGCTTTCTCGGTCACATCGCACGCGTCTCGCAAGCGGCTGCTTCGTCTCGCGAGTTCGCCCGTTGCGCACGTCGTAAACCAAACACCGCTATACAAAATCTGATATCGGGTAAATCGACACATACGCGTCGGCCTTCTTCTCCTCGGACGCTCTCCTTCGGTCGCTCCCCCGCTACCTTCTTGATCCCGCGTCTCGGAGTGCCGGCGTGAGTCGCGCATGACGGAGTCACGCGTCGGCACGGTCGAACGAATTCACGTCGCCTCTGGGACGGGCGGCGACCCGGAGCCCCGGGAGGCGGTCGAGGCGGTCGCGGACCGCGGGCTCCGCGGCGACCGCTACTTCGACGGCGACGGGATCTACAACGAGCAGTCGGAGTTGGAGCCGAGCGACATCACGCTGATTGAGGCCGAGACGCTTGCGGCCGCGGCCGCCGAACACGGCGTCGACCTAGAGGCGGGCGCGCACCGGCGCAACGTCACGACGCGTGGTGTCGACCTCGGGGAGCTCGTCGGCGAGCGGTTCCGGGTCGGCCAAGCGACCGTCGAGGGGACGGGTCGCTGCGAGCCCTGCGGCTACATGGCCGATCTCGCGGAGGAGTCCGACGCGGTGACCGCGCTCGACGGTCGCGGCGGGCTCGACGCCCGCATCGTGGAGTCGGGAACGGTAGCGGTCGGCGACGAGATCGTCTGGTAGCGACCGACCCCGGGTTATCCGGTGTTTTTCATCCCGGCGGCGATGCCGTTGACGGTGAGCCGCAGGGTGCGCTCCTCCTCGTCGGTGCGGTGGGTGCGCCCGAGGAGGTTCGCCTGGAGGAGGTTCAGGGGGTCGACGTAGGGGTTCCGGCGGTCGAGGCTCTCTTCGAGCCACTCGCGGCGGAGCAGCTGGTCGCGGCCGCTGATCGACAACACTAGCTCGCGGCCGCGCTCGTACTCGTCGACGAGTTCGGGGAAGAAGCGCTCGCGGAGCTCGTCGTCGGCGAGGTCGGCGTACTCGGCGGCGATCTCCGGCTCAGTGCGCGCGAGCGCCAGCGAGGCGTTGTCGAGCGTGGTCCGGAAGAACGGCCACTCGTCGAACATCTCGCGGAGCGTCTCCATCCCCTCCTCCTCGCCGACCTCGTCGAGGTAGGCGTCGATCCCCGAGGCGATTGCGTACCAGCCGGGGAGGATGAGCCGCGTCTGGGTCCACGAGAACACCCACGGGATCGCGCGGAGGTCCTCGACGCTGCGCTCGCCGGAGCGGGAGGCGGGCCGGGAGCCGAGGTTGAGGTCCTCGACGACGCTGATCGGCGTCGCCTGCTCGAAGTAGGAGACGAATCCGTCGCTGTTCAGCAGGTCCCGGTACGTCTCCCGGGCGGCGGGCGCCATGACCTCCATCGCCTCCACCCAGCGGTCCGGGACGTTCTCGACCGGCTCCTCGTTCGCCTCCTTCCGGGCGCGGATCTGGGCGTCCAGCATCTGTTCGAGCTCGCGCTCGGCGATCCGCGGGTTGGCGTACTTCTCGGCGATCGCCTCCCCCTGCTCGGTGAACTTCACCTGTCCGGTGACGGTCTCGTTCGGGAGCGCGGTCAGCGCCTCGTTCATCGGGCCGCCGCCGCGCGAGATGGAGCCGCCGCGGCCGTGGAACAGCCGGAGGGTGATCTCCTCCTCGCGGCAGAACCGGGCGATCCGGCGCTGGTTCTCGTAGAGGTCCCAGTTCGCGGCGAGGAACCCGTTCTCCTTGTTGGAGTCGGAGTAGCCGAGCATGACCTCTTGGACCTCGTCGCGTGCCTTCAGCGCGGCCGCGTACGCCTCGTTCTCGAAGAGGGTACCGAGGATGCGTTCGGCCCCGTTGAGCGCCGATTCGGTCTCGAGCAGCGGGACGACGTCGACCGCGCAGTGGTCGGGTAAGGAGACGACGCCGACCTGGTCGGCCAGGAAGAGCACCTCCAGCACGTGGCTGGGTTCCTCCGTCATCGAGATACAGTAGGTGTCTATCGCCTGCTGGCCGTACTCGTCCTGCCAGCCCGCGAACGACGCGAACCGGCGGAGGACGCGCTCCGTCGTCTCGGAGACGTCGCCGGGTTCGTCGACGTCGACGACCGGGTCCTCTTGGAGGATCGCCTCGGTGAGGAAGTCGACGCGCTCGTCTTCGTCCATCTCGGCGTAGTCGACGCCCTCGGCCGCGACCGCCTCGGCGACGGCCTCGGTGTGGTTCTCGCGGTGGTCGCGCAGGTCGAGCGACGCCAGCGTGAGCCCGAACGTGTCGACCTGCCGGCGGAACGGCTCGACGAACGACTCCAGCACCGACTCCTGTCCGTCCTCGCGGAGCGACTCGGCGATCACGTCGAGGTCGTCGAGGAACGCGTCGCCGTCGGGGTACTCGCCCGGCCGGACGTCGTTGACGCGGTCGAGGCGCTCGCGCATCAGCCGGAGCTTCTGCCGGTACGGCTCGTCGGGGTACCGCTCGCGCGCCTCCTCGACGACGGTCGGGAACCGCTCGGCGTCGGCCGCGAGCGACTCCGCGAGCGCGTCGCCGTCGGCGTACCGGTCGCCGTCCTGGCTCAGCACCGCGGAGAGCCGCTTACAGCGGTCTCGGTACTTCTCGACGGCGACCTCGCGCTGGCGTTCGAGCGTCTCGTCGGTCACCTCGGGCGTGACGAACGGGTTGCCGTCGCGGTCGGAGCCCGCCCACGAGCGGAACTCGAAGAGCTTGGGGCAGTCGACGTCGTCGTACTCCTTCGAGATGGTCTCCTCGAACTCCTCGTAGGCGTCACCGACGACGTCGAACAGCGTGTTCTCGAGGTACCACTGGACGTTGCGCGCCTCGTCTTCCGGCTCGGGGGCCCGCTGGCGGACCTGTCGGGTGCCCCACAGGCTGGTTACCTCGGCGGTGACGTCGCGCCAGACGGCGCGCCGCTCGCGGTCGGTGAGGTTGCGCTCGTCGAGCTCGCCGAGGTGGTTCGCGATCGAGCGGAGCTTGGACTTCACCGTCGACCGTCGGGCCTCCGTGGGGTGAGCGGTGAACGTCGGCTCGATGAGCACGTCGGCGAGCAGCTCCTCCAGTTCGTCTGCGTCGACGCCGGCCTCGGCGAACTCGGCTATCGTCGCGTCGAAGGAGTCGTGGAGGGCGGTCCCGTCGTCGGCGTTCCGGACCGCGCGGACGCGCTCGCGCTCCTCGGCGAGGTTGATGAGCTCGAAGTACGTCGTGAACGCGCGGGCGACGACCTCCTCGCGTGTCGTCGAGAGGTCGTCGACCGCCTCGTGGAGGGCGGCCCGGGTCGCGGCGTCGCCCCGTCGGTAGTCGATCGCCTCGTTGCGCAGCGTCTCTACCGTCTCGTACGCCTCGGTCGAGGCCTGCGCGGCCAGGACGTCCCCCACCAGCGCCCCGAGTTCTCGAACGTCCGTCCGCACGTCCCGATTATGCAACTTCATACCACAGACAGTTCGGTCGGGATCGGTTAAAACCGTGGGCTAGACGAATGCTTGCCCCGGTTCCGAGTAAATTCGATCACGAACGTTCCTTGCCGACCCCGGCCGGAGGCGATGGCGGCGGCGACTCGTCGGTCCCGAGCGCGGCCCGGTTCCGAAGCGTCGCCGTCGACCCGGAATGGCTCCGATTCTCGCCGCTGTGGAGGGTTCGTCACCCTTTTTACCGATCCAACCTCAGTAGCGAGCATGAGTGCGTCCGATAAGTATCCGTCTGAGTCCGGGCGGCGACGCTTCGTGAAGGGCGTCGTCGGCGGCGCGGCCCTCGCTGGGGTCGGTGCGATGGGGTCGGCGACCGTGAACACCCTGACGACCGCCGGCGGCGTCGGCGGCGGGTCGACGGTCGCGAAGACCATCGCACACACCGGCGGCCCGGCGCCCCGGGGGCTCCCGCAGATCCCGGTTCAAGTCACCGACGACGGCTACCTCGAAGGCATCTGGCCCGAGACGACGACCGTCACCCAAGAGGGGCAGGAGATCGAGGTCGCGCAGCAGGACCTCGGCGGGGTGACCTACACCGGTGCGTGGTACCAGTACTGCGGCGTCGAGTCGCAGGAGAACCTCCAGCCGAACTTCGAGTCGGACAACCTGTTCCGCGCCGCGAGCGGTCCGCCGTACGACTGGCAGTCGAACACCTACTCGGGCGGCGACCGGATCCACATCGACGACTTCTCCGACTACGAGGAGTGGGGCAACGGGATCGGTAGCGAGGGCGTCGGCAAGCCGGCGTCGGTCACGTGGCGCTCGGAGGACGCCGAGACCAACCTCAACGCGATCGTCCTCCGATCGCCGCAGATCGAGGAGGCCGCCCAGAACAACGAGTGGCTCCAGGCGTCGACCGATCAGGGGTTCATGGCGTACCTCAACGTCTGTACCCACTTCTGTTGTATTCCGGGCTACAAGGAGCTAGAGGAGTCGGCCCGCTACGACGCCGCCGACGGCTCGTACTGCGTCTGCCACCAGTCGACGTACGACCCGTTCACCATCGAGGAGGCGCTGTTCATCGCGCGTCCCCGACCCGAAGAGTAATCCCAGCCCGAGGAGTAACCCCGCCCTGTCGCGGCTCCGCCCTCTTCTCCGCTCGTCCCTCGGACGTCTCGTGTAAGTCGTCGCCGCGCTTTTCACCTCGCTCGTCCGAGGGAATGACATGAGCGACGACCCCGCTTCCGACGAGTCCGTCTCCAAGGCCGCCGGCGACGACGACCGATCCGCGGCCGCCGGCGGTGCGGACGCCCCCGCGAGCGACGACTTCGAGGCGGAATTGGCCCGCGCCCGCGACCTGCTCGACGGCGACGACATCGACGCGGTCCACGTCGGCGTCGTCCGCGACGGCGAGGTCGACACCACGTTCGCCCAGCGCACCGACGACGACCCGGAGGGGGCGGGACTCCGCGCGCTCGCGCTGCTCGCCGCACACGTCAGGCTGGTCGCGGGCGAGGCCGGCGTCGAGCCCTCCACCGTCGCCGGCGACGCCGCGACGCTCGCGGGGCAGGTGGAACAAATCCCGACGGACACCGAGCAGATCCCCGATGAGTAGCGGGCCGGCTCGTCGTCGCCGGCTGTCTCCGGCGCCGGTCTACTCGGACCCGCCGGACTCCGCCGAGCGGATCCGACGGAGCTGGTGGGCCACGCCCGCGAGCGCGACGAGCAGGACCGCGAGGTTGAACACCGCGAGCGCCACGGACTGGTAGGCCGGATCGAACCACGTGCGGATCGCGTTGCCGGACTGGCTGTAGAACCCCCAGCCAGCCACGACCGCGAGCAGCGACAGCACTGCCAGCCCGACGCGGTCGAGCAGCCCGCGGAGGTCGTCGGTCGAGAGGCGGCCGAAGCCGCCGGAGCCGGCCGGCTCTGTCCAGTAGTCCGTGTCGGTCTCTTCCGGGTCCGTCCGGTCGGGACCCGTTTCCGTGCGGTCGGTCGCGTCGGTGTCGTCTGTCATTGGCTGTGGTGGGTCGCGGGTGCGGTCGCCGTCGGCAGTCGCGCGGTCGTCGCTCGGGCCGTCACGTGGCGGTTCGTCGGTCGCATCGGCACGCGGCGGTTCGTCAGTCATCGTCGCCTCCGTGCGAGCAGCGCCGTGACGACGAGCGCGACGAGCGCGACGAGCGGGCCGAAACCGGGCGTCGCGTCGCCGCTGGCGCCGCCGTCTCGCGTCGCTCCGTCGTCACCGGCACTGTCGCCGCCGACGCCCCCCTCGCCGCGCTCGAAGTCCTCGACGGTGAACTGCACGTCGCGGACCGTCTCGTTCGCGGAGAGGGTCTCCTGCGGGTTCAGGTTCGCGACGCCCTGCGTCTCGTCGACGAGCACGTCGTCGTCGAACAGCGCGGCGTCGACGTAGTAGTTGTAGCCGTTCGGCACCTCGACGGTCGCCGTCACGGTGTCGGTGCGACCGGGGCGGACGGTGCCGACGGTCTCCGTCGCCTCCCCGGCGATCACGTTCGACTCCGCCTGCCGGAGGTAGAGCCGGAGGTCGACGTCGTCGCTCGGCTCGTCGCCGCGGTTCGTCACGGAAATCGACGCCGACAGCGTCGCCGTCTCGTTGTCGGCCTCGGTGACGCTCACGGCGACCGTCGGCCAGACCGTCCCGTCGGTGAAGCCGACCCTCGTGTCCGCGTAGTCGGGCGTGAGCGCCGCGACGCCGCCGACGCGAGTGGTCTGTTCCTCGCGGCGCTGGCCGTCCGCGAAGACGACCGTCTCGATGCGGTAGCCCCCCTCGCGCTCGACGTCGACCGTGCCGTTGACCGTTTGCTCCCCCTCGAAGTCGACGTCGCCCACGTCGACCGTGGTCTCGTCGACGAGGAGGCCGGACTCGCTGCCGATCGCGCGGTGGCGGACCGTGACGTTCTCGACTGTCGAGCCGCGGTGGCGGAGGTCGGTGCCGAGCCGGAGCTCGGCGGTCTCGCCGCGCACCTCGCCGGGCGCGACGGTCGCGCCGGCGACGTCGATCCGGCCGGGCGGCTCGTTCGTCTCCCGCGGGTCGGTGATCGCGCCGGGGACGGCGACGGCGCCGACCGCGCTCGCGACGAGGAGGGCGGCGGCCGCCGCCAGGAGGGCCGTGCGGGTGTCCATACGCGACCCCTCACGAGCGTCATATAAGTGCTTTGTCCAGTCGGCGTCTGCGCTTGGAACCGAGCTCAGAGGAGGCGATACCGCCCGTTCGACTCGGTGAGTTCGCCGCGGTGCGCGAGGCGGGTCAGGATCTCGCGGGCCGCGTCGGCGGGGACGCCGTCGGCCGCGGCGCGATCCACGACGGCCGCCTCTGTCGGGTCGTCGAGGGCGTCGACCGCGTCCCGGACGACCTCGGTGCGGCTCCGGGAGCCGCCCCCGCCGCCCTCGGCGCGCGAGGCGGCCTCGTCGACGGCGTCGGCGTCGATGCCCGACGACTCGAGGTACTCGCGGTCGCCGATGCCGGCGTCCTCGACGGCGGCTTCGAGGTCGGCGACGTGGTCCACCTCGGCGAACGCCGCGCTGTCGCCGCGCTTCTTGGCGAGCAGCGCGGACCGCGCCTGGCGGGCCGCCGCGCGCTCCTCGGACTCGAAGAAGCGCTTGAGCTTGGCGGTCCGGTGGGTCTTGCCGCACCGCGAGCACTTCGCCGTCTCGCTCGTCTCCGGGTCCGTGACCAGCCACATGTTGGCGCACTCGTTGCAGCCGACGACCGCGTACATGCGCCCCGATTCGCCGCCCCCGAATTTGAACCCTCGGCTCCGGGACGCGAACGCACCATGACCACGTTAGACGATGCGGTGGCGTGTGCCTGCGAGCGTCCGAAGGACGCGAGCAGCACGCGCGAGGGAGTCGGGCGCTCCGAGGGCGACCGGAGGGAGCCCGAAGGACGCGCCCGACGAGGCTGGGGAGGCGTGAGGCTGCGGTTGCGGTGCTGTGCGGGGTGGGACTCAAAGGGGCAGCCGCGAGGGCGGCGCAGGCGACACAAGCACCGCAGCGAGGGAGCGGAGCGACTGAGTGAGGAGCGCAGGGAGCGTGCGCCGCCCTCGCGGCTGCGGCTTTGGCGGTGTTCGGCGTGGATCCGGGGGCCCGACTCGGTAACCGAACGCCCCGGACGGACCGAGACCCGCCCCCAAGACC
>NZ_NEWI01000073.1:0-15788 GCF_002135005.1 Halorubrum sp. SD612
CAGCAGGTCCGCCTCCGGGACGGCCTCGCTCACGCGGACGAGGCCGGCGGGCGCGGAGACCGCGGAGAGCACGAACAGGTCCTCGAAGTCGTCGGCCTCGTCGAGGACGTGGTCGAGGACGGCGGCCATCGTCGATCCCGTCGCGAGCATCGGGTCCGCGACGATGACGGTGTCCTCCGGGCGGATCTCGGGGAGCTTCACGTAGTCGATGGTGATCGGGAACTCGCCGTCGTCGGTCATCCCGGCCGCCTCGTCGCGACCGGCGGAGATGACGCCCTGCTTCGCGCGGGGGAACGCCTTCAACAGCCCCTCGACGAAGGGGGTTGCGGCCCGGAGGACGTTGATGATCACCACGTCGTCGAGTCCTTTCACGCGCTCGCCGGTCGTCTCCGCGAGCGGGGTCTCGACGGGGACGTACTCCGTCTCCATCCCGCCGTCGATGATCTCGTAGCCGCAGATCCGCCCAAGCTTCACCAGCCCCTTCCGGAACGCCACCTGTTCCGTCTCGGCGTCGCGCAGCCGCGAGAGGGTGTCCGTCGCCAGCGCGTGCGTGATGAGGTACGCGTCGTCGCGGTCTTCGATCGTCATTATACGGAACCGCGCCCGGAACGGTCTTAAAACGTGGCGAATCGAGCGCTCGCCGGACCGCGACCGGAGGGCAGCCCCCTCCGGCGACCGCACCTAGCGGAGCGCGGCGACGTACGTCACCGCGAAGAGGATCACGGCGAGGGTCGCGACGTTCCGGAGCGACAGCGTCGCCGTCCCGACGAAGTCGAGCCCCCAGACGATCATCCAGGCGAACCACGCCGAGAGCACGGCGTTCATCGCGAGCAGCACCTTGGGATCGCCTGAGGAGCGCTCGACGCCCTCGCGGATCCCGGCCTCGTCGCCTCCCTCGTCCGTGCGCTCCTCGGCACTCATACGCGGATTCGCGGCTGTGCGCCACTTAGCTCTTGTCCGTTCGGGCCGTACGGCCCTCATGATCGGCCCGGTCCGCCTCCGCAACCGACGCGGGGACCCCATCGATCCGATCCCCTTCCTCGTGACGACGGGGCTCGCGTTCGCGCTGGTCTTCTCGTTCGGGCCGCTGTACGGCCTCGCCTACGGGCTGTCGCTTTCGGCCGCGCTTGCCCTCTCGGCGCTCGGGTTCGTCGGAGTGACCATCGTCGCGTACCGACAGCTCGTCCGGTCCGCGCCTCCGGTCGGTGCCGGGGCGCTCCCGGCCGACCTCCGGTTCGAACGCCTGTTGTACGCCGGGGTCGTGCTGGGGATCGCGTTCCTTGCGCTCACGCTGCCGCTGCTGTGACGGGGCGCCGAGCGCGGGGCGGCCTCCGCGGGTCGGCTGTGCGAATCGGTTACACGACACCGGGGGACTAAGATGATCGATGCGGATCATTACGATATGGGCATCTTCGAGACGGTAACCGACGCGCTGGCGGGGTCGACGGGGACGGCACCCGGGGCCGCCGGCGACGACGGCTCCGAGGGGGCGTACTGGTGCGACGACTGCGGCGTCCGCGTCCGCGACGTCGACGTCGACGACGAGGGGCTCGACCGCGACGCGGAGGGGACGCCGACGTGTCCCGACTGCGGCGACCCGATGCGGTTCGCCCGCGCGACCGGGGGCGACTGCGCCTGCTGATCGCCGACCGCCGGTCGCGTCGAGGGGTTACGGCTCCCGGAGCGCGACCTCGGCGCCCTGCTCGCTCGGGAACGGGGCTGGGCCGACGTCGGCCGGGTCGTCACCGATCCCCGGGTCGCCGAGCTCCGCGAGTTCGTCGTCGGTCAGAAGCGCGTCATCGAGCCGGTCGACGAGCGGTGCCTCGTCGACTCCCGTGCCGATGACGACGAACTCGGTCCGGCGGTCGCCGTGGTCGTCGTCCCACTCTAGCTTCGGGCGGTTCGAGCGGAGCATATCGCGCTCGACCGACGGCAGGCTCGCGATCCACGGGCCGAGCGCCTCGACGCGGACCGACCGACCCGCCTGCCCGACCTGCTGGCGCTGGTCGGTGCCTGCGACCCACAGCGTCCCCTTCGAGCGGACCACGTCGGCGGGGAGGTCTCGGAGGAGAGCGGCGAGTCGGTCCGGGTGGAACGGCCGCCGGCGGCGGTAGGTGAATGAGGTGACGCCGTACACCTCGTCGGGGTGGCGGTGGTCGTGGGCGTGGTCGCCGTCGCGGCCGTGGTCGCCGTCGCGGCCGTGGTCGTCGTCCGTCCCGCTATCGGCGTCGGCGTCGTCGACCTCGGCAAGCGCGCGCTTCCAGCCGGGGAGTTCGCCGAGTTCCCGCTCGTCGAACAGCCCGACGCCGAGGATCCGGTCCGGGTCGACCGCGGAGAACTCCGTGACGACCGTCTCCGCGTCGGGCTGGAGCGCGCCCACGAGGTCGACCGCCTCGTCGATTTCCGCGTCGGTACAGAGGTCCGCCTTGTTACACACCACGAGGTTCGATACCTCGACCTGCTCGACGAGGAGGTCCGAGAGCGGCCGGTCGGCGTTGTCCTCGTCGCCGGTCGCGGCCCCGGCGCCGGCGTCGGGAACGACGCGCCGCTCCGGCGTCTCGTCGCCCGCGAACGCGTCGAGGAACTGCCGCGTGTCGATCACGGTCACCAGCGCGTCGACCCGGTACCGGGCCGCCGCGCGCGACTCGGTCGTGAACAGCCGCGCGACCGGCGCGGGCTCCGAGATGCCCGAAGACTCGACGACCAGGGCGTCGAAGGAGCGCTCGTTCGCGAGCCGCACCACGGCGCTTTCGAGGTCGTCCTGAAGCTCACAGCAGATACAGCCGTTCGACAGCTCCGTGACGCCCTCGACATCGACCTCGGACTCCTCGGCGATCAGGTCCGCGTCGACGTTCACGTCCCCCATGTCGTTGACGAGGACCGCGATGTCGCGGTCGCCGGCGTTCCGGAGCAGGTGGTTCAGAAGCGTCGTCTTACCCGCGCCGAGTCCCCCCGAGAGCACGGTCACCGGGATGCGGTCGTCCATACGGGCGGATCGGACACGACGCTCTTGAACCCCCGGCCGACACACGGAAACTCGGGCGGCGGGGCGAAAACCGGGCGGCGCGCGGGGCCGGCCCGGGGGGTGAGACCGACGCGGACCGGTCCGAGCCGATACGTTGATACGCCGCGGTCGTCGTACTCGCGATATGGTTCTGTCCGCCTCCGCCGTGTCGCTCGTCAGCGTCTCGGTGACGGTGCTGATGGTCGCCGCGATGCTGTATCTCGTCTGGGGATCGCTCGACAGCGACATCCACACGCCGAGCCCCGGTAGCGAGGACCACCCGGAACTGGACGACGACGGCGACGACAGCGACGAGGCGTCGGGCGAACTTCCGGACGGGAACGCCGCCTGACGCCGCGACCGCCGAGGCCGATCCGGCCGCGGTCCGCCCCTCGGCGGCCCGGACCGCGACAGGTTTTAACAGGGGAAGAGTGTCATGAGGAATGATGACAGTAGCAGACCGGATCGAGCGGTTCCGGGCGGTCCTCGAGGAGTGGGTCCGGGGCCTGTACCACGGGATGATCACGCACCCGGCCTACGAGAAGATCGAGAAGGAGGCCGAGGACGCCGAAGACGAATTCATGCTGGCGTGTTTCCCGGACGCGTTCGGGATCCCGTCGCCGGTGTCGTACTACACCGCCGAGCTGCTCCCGTACCTCGAAGACGAGTTCGAGGCGTGGGAGCGGCGACTGTGGGACCGCGAGACGCTGCTAGAGCGGAAGGGGCAGCAGTACCACTTCTGATGACCGGACGACACTCACGCCGCGACTGATGGAGCAGTTCGTCTTCTTCGGCGGCAAGGGCGGCGTCGGCAAGACCACGGTCTCGTGCGCGTACGCCCACCGCTGCGCGCGAGACGGTCTCCGGACGCTCGTCGTCTCGACCGACCCGGCCCACTCGGTGTCGGACGTGTTCGACCAGCGGTTCGGCGACGAGCCCGAGTCGGTCGCGGACGTCGACGGGCTCGACGCGATGGAGATCGACCCGGAAGACGAGATGCAGCGGCACCTAACGGAGATCCGCGAGGCGCTCTCGGAGCAGGTGTCGGCCGCGATGGTCTCGGAGATCAACCGCCAGCTGGAGATGTCTCACGGGACGCCGGGCGCGTACGAGTCGGCGCTGTTCGACGCGTTCGTCGACGTGATGCGCACGGAGAGCGAGCCGTACGACCGGGTCGTGTTCGACACCGCCCCGACGGGGTCGACGCTCCGGCTGCTCGGGCTCCCTGAGTTCCTCGGCGACTGGATCGACCGGCTGCTGTACAAGCGCGAGCAGTCGATCGACCTGTTCGAGAAGGCGGCGATCGGGGACATGGAGCCCCGGCGCCTGCTGGAGGGCGACCCCGTGATCGAGCGGCTCAACGAGCGCAAGGAGTTCTTCGAGTACGCCGGCGAGACGATACGCACGGACGCCGCCTTCTTCCTCGTGTTGAACCCCGACCAGCTCTCGGTCAACGAGACGGAACGGGCCATCGAGGCGTTCACCGAGCGAGACCTGCGGGTCCGCGGGCTGGTGGCGAACAAGCTCACGCCGTCCCCCGACGAGGGAGAGCAGGGGCGCGGAGCGCGCTACCTCCGCGAGAAGGTCGAGACCGAGCGCGAGCGGCTCGCGCAGGTCCGCGAGGGGTTCGACCCGCCGCTCGTCGCCGAGATCGAGTCGCGCACGACGGAGGTCCGGGGGGACGTGCTCGCCGACGTGGCCGCGTCGCTCGACGTGGAGCCGTAGATCCGTCGGAGTCGAGCGCGCGGCCGCGAGCTGGGAGAGCGCGCGCGGCGATCCTACTCGATCGCGCGCGGCGGCTGCGGTCCGTCCGGGTGCGCGCGAGGTGGGTCGACGGGCGATCTGGGCAGATTTTACCTATTAGTCAGAGAAATTAACTTCGTTTCGACGGTGAGTAGCGTTACTCGATCCGGGGGAGTCGTCAATCGTCATGAACGAAGATAACGTTTAAGTTCGACATAGTGAATCGATACCACGAGGCAGGGACCTTATGACAAGTATAATTTGGATCGTCGTCGCCGTACTCAGTACGTTCACCGTGGGATACGTGGGGTACTCGCGGTACCTCTCTCGTTTCGTCGATCTCGACGACGAGCGGGAGACGCCGGCACACAAGTACGAGGACGGCCAAGAGTACGTACCGGCGAAGAAGCCGGTTCTGTTGGGGCATCACTTCTCAAGTATCGCGGGCGGCGCGCCGATCGTCGGCCCGATCACCGCCGGAGCCATCTGGGGCTGGGTGCCGGCGCTGTTGTGGGTCGCCATCGGCAATCCGCTGATGGGAGCGGTCCACGACTTCATCTCGCTGTCCGGGTCGATGCGACACGAGGGGAAGTCGATCGGCTACATCATCGGCGAGTACGTCGGCGAACGCGGCAAGGACATGCTGCTGTGGTTCGCGTTCCTCACCATCATCCTCGTGGTGGCGGTGTTCGCCTTGGTCGTCGGGATCGTGTTGAACGCGTTCCCCTCGGCCGCGACCGCGAGCCTCGTGTACATCGCGCTGGCGTTCCTGTTCGGCGTCTACCTGTACCAGCTCGACGGCCCGTTCCTCCCGGGGACGGTGGTGTTCGTCGCGGGCGTGTTCGCGGGCGTCTGGCTCGGTATCCAGTACCCGATCGCGCTGTTCCCGGCGGTGGAGTCCGGGGCGTTCCCCCAGGGGACCATCGTCCTCTTCGAGTTCCTCGGTAACGGCGGGTGGCTGCCCGGAGCGGTGATGAGTGCGGACGCCATCCTCCAGCCGAACGTCGCCGCGTGGGTGCCGGTCATCCTCGTCTACGCGACACTGGCGAGCGCGCTCCCGGTGTGGGTGCTGCTTCAGCCCCGCGACTACCTGTCGTCGTTCCTCCTCTACTCGGGAGTCGGCGGCGCGCTGCTCGCGATTATCGTCGGAACGCTGCTCGGCACCTCGGCCCAGCCGCTGACCGTCGATCCCTCCATCGGCGCGTACATGGGCTTCTTCGGTAGCGAATTGGCCGTCGATACCCGGGGTATCACGCCGCTTTTCCCGCTGTTGTTCGTGACAATCGCCTGCGGAACCATCAGCGGGTTCCACTCGCTGGTGTCCTCCGGGACGACGGCAAAACAGCTGAACAAGGAGAGCGACGCTCGCCTCATCGGCTACGGCGGGATGCTCGGTGAGGGGCTGCTCGCGTCGGTCGCCATCTCGACGCTCGCGGTGGCCGGGGCGACCACGGCGGCCGCGGGCGGCGGCATCGGCGGCGCGCTGCCGAACTTCGCGACCGGCGGGGGGATCATCCTCACCAGCCTCGGGATCCCGCAGGGCGTCGGCGCGCCGTTCATGGCGCTCGTGTTGGTGAGCTTCCTGCTCACCTCGACCGACACCGCGGCGCGGCTCGGTCGGTACATGATGGAAGAGATCGTCGGAACGACCGGGAGCGGGACGACGACGGGCTTCTCCGCCGACCTCGGGAGCATCGCCAAGGGCCGGTACACGAATCCGGCCGTCCAGTCGCTCGTCGCGTACCTGCTCGTCATCTCCGGCGAGTGGGTGACGCTGTGGGCGCTGTTCGGTGGCGCGAACCAGCTTCTCGCGGCGCTGGCGCTGCTCGCCGGCACGGTCTGGCTCGCGAACTGGGACGAGTCCAAGCAGCTCGCCTCCACCGGCGTCCCGATGACGATCATGGTGACGATCACCGTCCTCGGGCTGTCGTGGGTGGCGCTGTGGGACAACCTCTATCAGAAGCTCATCCTCGGTAACGTGGCCGGACTCAGCGGCCAGATATCGGCGGTGGTCCAGATGGGGCTCGCGTTCGTCCTCATCTACCTGGCCCTGTCGCTGGTGCGGATCGGCTACGACAACATCACGACCGTGCGGAGCGACAGCGGAGCGGCCGCAGAACCGAGCGACGACTGACTGAGATCGGCCCGGTTCGGCGCGGTTTTTTCCGAACGACCGGCGACGGTCAGCGCCAGAAGCGCTTCGCGAACCGCGAGAAGAACCCTTCGTCCGGCGAGTCGACCCGTTCCCACAGCCGGAACGCGGCCGCGGTGTCAGCGTTCTCGCTGGCGACGAGTGCCTCGCGGTCGGGCGCGACCGCGACGAGGTTCACCTCGTAGTGGCCGTAGTAGCCGAACTTCAGCAGCGTGCGGTCGCTGAACCCGGCGACGAAGTCGGCGACGTCGTCCGGGATACGGTCGGCGACGACGACGACGGTGACGTCCGTGCCGTAGTGCTCCTCGTGGCCCTCGACGCGCTCGTCGGCGACGTCGTGAGCGAACTCGACCAGTCGCTCTAGCTCCCCGACGCTCGGGGTCGACACCCGGCGGACGTACACGTACTCCCGCATGTCGTGGTCCGCGTAGCTCAGCGCCGGGTGGAGGAACTGCTTCTGATTGCGTACCCGCATCTCGGCGGTCATCTCGAAGCGCTCGCCGTCGACGACCGCGTCGCGGTCGAGGTCGTAGCTGTACATCAGCCGGTCGGAGACGCGGTCGAGGTACTCGTCGTCGTACTCGGGGACGGCCTCGCGAATCTCCGCCGGCAGCTCCTCGGGGGCGCGGCGGTCGTCGGCCCCCGCCGGGTCCGCGGCGTCGGCACCCCCCTCGCCGTCCGCCTCCGGCTCGGCACGCTCACTCATCGGCGGGCTCGTACGCGACCGCGTCGCCGTCGGCCGGGGGCGCACCGATCGCCAGCACGGTGACGGGAGCGTCGGCGTCAGCCGGGTTGTACGCCCGTTGGGGGCTCTCCGGGTCGACGACGAACAGGTCGTCCGCGGGCACCTCGTATGTCTCGTCGGGGGTCTCGATCGCGAGGGTGCCGTCGAGCACGTAGAACGCCTCCTGTTGGGTCTCGTGGTAGTGGTACGCCAGCGGGAGCTGCTCGCCGGGGGCGGCCCTGAATCGGTTGATCGCCGCGGCGTCGAGCCCTCCAGAATCGGACAGCTTTCGACACTCGCACGGCCGGTCCGGCTCCGGGTCGACCGAGTCGACGTCGACGACACGATATCCCATGAGAACGCATTCCACGGAGCGAGTGAAAAGGGCGTCGGGAGCGGAGCGGGCGCGAGCGCCCCCGAGGCGTCGTTTTCCCGAGGCGGAGTTTTAACCGGGAGGACCACGTCGTGTGATGTGAGAGACCATGACAGACGAAGGAGACGAGGCGGACGGCGCGGTCGAGGCGGAGGCCTGCGGCCGCTGCTCGATGTCGACGGTCGTGGGGGCGGTGGCGAAAGACCAGTCCCCCGAGGAGCGCGCCGAGCGCGACCCGTTCCGCGGCGAGCGTATCGAAGTCGACGAGTCCGCCGTCCGGCGCGCGTCGCCGGCCGGCTACCTCGGCGAAGTTAAAGAGCGGCTCGACGCGGTCGCGCGCCGGATCGCGTACGGCAGGTGAGCGTCGCAGCGGTCCCGGCCGAGGAGGCGCGCGCCGTAGCGGTTCCGGCCGGCGAACCGAGCGGCCGAGTCCCGTCAGTTCGGAGAGACTTATACCCCTCCGTTCCGTAATGAGGGCAACCGATGGAAGAGAGCATCTCCGGCTTCAAGGTGCGCGGGGACTGGGGCGACGTCGTCGAACACGGCGAGCGGATCGCCTTGGCGCTCCGGGAGGTGGGCGTCGACAGCGACGCCTACTACGAGTTCGACGAGTGGCGTCCCAAGACCCACGAGCGCATCGACGAGGACGTCTCGGAGAAGACCGCGGCGCAGGCGTCCGTCGACGAGGGAGAGGGCGAGCGCGCGGGAAAATCGCCGGGCGACGACCTCCAGACGGCCGGCGAGAAGCTCACCGAGTCCTACGAGAAGGTCGAGGAGAACGACACCGAGAGCGCCCGCGAAAGCTGGGGCGAGTCGATCGGACACGTCGCCCGGGCGGCCGACTCGGCCGGTCGGAAGGCGATCCGGAAGGTGGAGGACGCCGTCTACCGGAACGTGATGACTCAAGTGGCGCCGTACTACTTCGACAACGATCTCGTCAGCGCCAACATCCAGGAGGTCGCCCGAGCCGAGGACGGCGAGACGTTCGTCTTCGAGGTGAACGTCAACGACGACGAGCTGAAATCGGAGGTGTCGGCGGTCCTCGACGAGTACGAGTCCGAAATCGACCGCTGGCACGTCGAGACCGAGAAGCGGACCGACGAGGTCGCGGCCGCCGAGGGCGTCGAGCCGCCCGCCGAGGAGGGCGGGCCGGACTCGACGACGACGTGAGGCGGAGCGTGTCGGGCGGCCGCGAACGCGGAGCCACATCGGTCGTCTTTAACTCGCTCACCGCTGAATCGAGCCCATGAGCGAGGTACTCCGAGTCGAGGCGGGCGAGCTGTCCGTGGACGAACTCATCGACGCGCTCAACGACGGGCAGCGGATCCTCGTCGACGTCGAGGTCGCGGGCGCCAACCACGAGGTCGCCCTCCGATACGACGGGGAGACGTACCACTGCGACACGCCGACGAACCTCCACCGGCACGCCGACGAGTCAGGGATGCGCGGCTGTATCGACCAGATGGGGTACGCCGCCAAGGAGTGACCACCCCGAGTCGGAGAAACCGGCATTTAACCTCGCCGCGCACGAATCGGCCCGCATGAGCGACCCCGAAATCGAGGACCTCGTTGGCGACGGCTCTCCCTCCTTCGAACACGTCCTCTCTTGTGTCTTCGGCGTGCGCGACCACGAGAGCCGCGCGTACCTCGCGCTGCTGGAGTACCCGGGCAGCACCGTGTCGGAACTCGCCGACGCGCTCGACCGGGACCGCTCGAACGTAAACCGTTCGCTGTCGACGCTCCGCGAGAAGGGGCTCGTCGAGCGCCGCCGCCGCCTGCTCGACTCCGGCGGCTACGTCTACCAGTACACCGCGACGCCCGTGCCGGAGGCCAAGCGCCGGCTCCACGACGCCCTCGACGAGTGGGTGGCCGACGTCCACGACGCCATCGACGGGTTCGAGCCGGACGAGAGCTGATCGCGTCGCTCGCGGCGACTACGTCTCGGACTCCGCCGAGTCCTCCGGCTCTTCTCCGGCGCTCAGCCCGTCGTCCTCAGGGCGGTCGAGCGCGCGCTCGGCGTCGTGGTGCTCGGAGTAGCCGTCGAACCAGCGGGCGATCCGCTCGATGCGGTCGACGACGTGCGCGGGCTCGCCGGACCGCGAGAGCTCGTGGCCCTCGCGGGGGTACCTGACGAATCGGGTGTCGACGCCGTTCTTCCGTAAGAGCCGGTGGTACAGCTCCGCCGTACAGATCGGCGTCCGGGTGTCGTCCTCGGAGTGAATCAGCAGGGTCGGGGTGTCGACCGCGTCGGCGTGGCCCGTCGGCGACTGCTCCCAGAGCCACTCCGGCTCCGCCGAGGGCACCGTGTCGAAGTCGCCCTCGACGAGCTTGTACGCCGCGTCGGTCGACCCGTAGAAGCCGGTGAGGTCGTAGACGCCACGCTGGGAGACGGCCGCGCGGAAGTAGTCCGTCTGCCCGACCGCCCACGCGGTCATGAACCCGCCGAAGGAGCCGCCGGTGACGAACGCGTTCGAGTCGTCGATCTGGGGGCGGTCGGCGACCGTCTCGACGCCCGCCATCACGTCGCGGAGCGTGATCGCGCCCCAGTCGCGCTCGATTGCTTGCGTGAACGCCTCGCCGTAGCCGGTCGAGCCGCGGGGGTTCGACCAGAAGACGGCGTAGCCGCGGGCCGCGAGCGTCTGGAACTCGTGCCACATCGTTCCGGCGGTCGACCACATCGCGTGCGGGCCGCCGTGGATCTCGACCGCGAGCGGGTACTGACCGTCCGCGTCGGCGGACTCGGCGTCACCGGCCTCGGCCGGCGGGGTCAGCAACCACCCCTGGATCTCGACGCCGTCGGACTCGAAGCGAAGCTCCTCGGGCTCGCCGACCGCGCGCTCGTCGAGGTAGTCGGCGTTCAGGTCGGTCAGGCGGGTCGTCTCGTCGGCCGCGGCGTCGTAGGCGAACGCGTCGCCCGGGTGGTCCCACTCGCTGGCGGCGAACGCGACGGTGACCGACTCGGGACCCGCGTCGGCGTCGCCCCCGACGGTCGCGCCCGAGACGGTCCCCGGCCGGAGCAGGCGCTCGGGCGTCTCGCTCCCGTCTGCGGGGACCCGCCACAGCGCCGTCTTCCCCTCGTCGGGCGTCGCGAAGTACAGCGTCTCGTCGGCCGGCCCCCACTGCGGGGTCGTCCCGCGGCCGAGGCCCCGGTCGACACCGCCGGTGAGGTCGGTGACCGAGCCCGACTCGACGTCGAGGACGCGGAGGTCCGTCGGCTGCATCGACACCTGCTTCAGCTCCGCATGCGTGAACGCGACGCGGCCGTCCGCGGTCGCCGCGAGGTCGGCGCCCCACCCGGTCGTGGTGTGGACGCGCTCGGCCTCGCCCGCGTCGAGGTCGTGGGCGTGGATCGCGATCTCGACGGAGTCGTCGGGGTCGTCGCCGACCGCCTCGGTGTAGTACAGCGTGTCGGCGTCGCCCCACGACGGCGCGGCGAAGTCGGCCTCCCGGTCCGTGACTCGGTCGACCGCGCCGGACTCGGCTGGGTCGGGGTCGGTGACGCCGCCGACCGTCGCGTCGGCGTCGACGACGTACACGCCGGGGCGTCGGCCGTCGAAGTGACGCTCGGCGGCGCGGTAGACGGTCCGGTCGATGACGCGCGGGTCGGGGTGGTCCTCGGGCTCGTAGTCGTCCGGCACCGCGAGGTCGCGGTCGGCCTCGCGGTCGTCGGCGGTCACGGACTGGACGAAGGCGATCCGCTCGCCGTCGGGCGACCACGCGATCGACGAGACGCCGCCGACCACGTCGGTGACGCGACGGGCCTCGCCGCCGTCGAGCGGGAGGACCCACAGCTGCTGGCGGTCGTCGGCCGCGCCGCGGGTGGAGGTGAACGCGATGCGGTCCCCCGAGGGACTCCAGCGCGGCTCGGCGTCGGCGCCCTCGGCGAGGGTGAGGCGGCGCGGCTCACCCTCGCCCGCTGCGTCGACGAGGTACACCGTCGCCTCGTAGCTGTCGTCGTCGTTCGGCTGTCGGCGCACGAAGGCGACGCGGTCGCCGCCCGGCGAGATCCGGGGGTCGGACGGGACCGCGATGTCGTGGTAGTCGGCCGCGGTGATCGGCTCCATGGGTGTGGGTCGGACGGGGGAGGCAAAAGGCGTCGGGAGGCGGAAAGGCGAGGATCGACAGGCGAAAGGCCGCGTGTCGGGGGACGGAAAGGCGAGCGTCAGGAGACGGAAAGCCGGGCGGCGGCGCGAGCGACGCCGACGCCGAGCCCGCGCCGTGGGCAGCGCCCAGTCGTCCGTCGCTCAGTCGCCGCCGTTGTCGAACGCGAGCGAGACGCCGTCGGCGTCGACGGTCGCGCCCGCGGCGCAGACCGGGTGTTCGAGGTCGGCGCCGAGCAGTTCGGTCGCGACGGGCTCGGCGTCGGTCGCGGTCAGGTCGTACGGCTCGGGAGAGTCCGTCTCGTAGGTCGCGACGACGGTCGGCTCTTCGACGGCCTCGACGAGGAGCGCGTCGCGGCGGACGGTTCCGATCGTCGCCGACTCAGCGCCGACCACGCCGGCGACGCGAGGCGTGTCGTAGTCGTCCTTCTCGTAGTCGAGCGCGAGCAGCGCGGAGGCGAGCGCGTCGCGCGCGGGGTACCCGCGCTCCAGTTTCTCCGCGATCGGGTCGACGTGCGAGCCGTTGCCGAGGACCGCCAGCGGCTCCTCGGTCGGGGTCTCGACCGCGCGAGCGCAGTTGTACGAGACGTAGGGGTTGTCGGTCTCCGGCGCGTCCGCGGTCGGGCCGACGGTGAGCGTCCCGCCGCGGTCGCGGACGCGGCGGTTCGGGAACGAGCGCGAAGAGACGCGGTAGCCGCCGATGCCGGGCGCGACGACGACGAATCGTCCGACGTACATACATTTTCGTGTGTATCGAGTCGCATAAAGCGCATCGATATGCGCACGAACGCGATCCGTGGGCGAGATGCCCTCTTCATGATCTGCCGCCGGCGACGGCGGGGCGGTGACGGCGGGACGGCGACGACAACAGTGGGGACGGGACGGCGACGACAACAGTGGGACGGGACGGCGACGACAACAGTGTGGACAGGACAGCGAGACAACAGTGGGGGCGGGCGGCGACGCCCGCCGGCGCCCGCCGATGCTCGTCAACCGATCGCACGGCGACCGCAACGCGCAACGCTTACAAACACGTACTGGCTATCCGTAGGTGCGCAGTCCATTGGGGTAGTGGCCAATCCTGTTGCCTTCTGGGGGCAACGACCCTGGTTCGAATCCAGGATGGACTACTTCTCTCGGTCTCGTTTCGAGTGGAACGGAGTGGCATCCACGTCTCGTGGTTTCCAGTTGAAACGAAGGGGTACCGATGAGCGGGCGGCCGCCGTCACTTCTCGACGTCCAACAGGGCGACCCGCTCGCGGACGACATCGGCGAGACCGCCGGTAGTCGCGGTGAGTTCGCGATCAGTGACTCCGTAGAACTCGCGCACCCGCTCCTTGTCGAAGTCGACCGGAAGCCCGGAGTCGTCGGGGTCGGTGCGCGAGTCGGCGGCGAGTTCGCGAACGGACTCGGTCGCCTCGTCGAGGTCCGCGGACGGGCGGTCGGCGCCGGACACGTCACCGAAGTCCGCGACGAGGACGACCGCGGCGCGCTCGCCCTCCGAGACGCCGAGTTCGAGCGCGCGGTCGATCTGCCTGCGCCCGGCCGCGTACAGCAGGACCTCGACGCCCGGGTCGCGCGCGACGGCCTCGCCGCGAGCGATCGCCCGCGCCGCCAGTCGCGCCGCCTCGCGGAGGTGCGTCGCGGAGATGACGAGGTCGGCGTCGAACGCCTGGACGACCGCGCCGGTATCGGCCGCAATCGCGTCGAGGTCCGCGAGAAACGCGTCGAGGTCGTCGATCGCGAAGGTGCCGGCGACGAGGCTGACCCCGGGGTCGGGCGCTGGCATCCCGTCGCCGCCGGCCGCGGAGTCGGTCATCCGAAATCACCCAGGCTGGCCTGTCCGTCGCCGTCGGCGTCCGCGCCCGCGGTCGCCGCCGCGGAGGCCGAGCTGTCGGGGTCGACGCCGTCGAGCGAGGGGTCCTCGCGGCCGGCGTTCTCCAGGATGCGCTCGGCGGTTCGCTCGCGGCCCCGCAGCGCGCCGAGGACGACCGCCTTGTCCGCCTCGCGGAGGTCGGCGCGGCTCTCGATGCCTGCCTCGTAGAGGCGGCGGGCGCGCTTCCGACCGACGTTGCGGACGCCCGCGAGGTCGAGGAGTTCCTCCCGGACCCCGTACTCCAGCCGCTTGCGGGCCTCGCGCACCTGGACGACGGTGTCGCCGTCGATCCCCTTTACGTCGCGCGCGAGCGTCTCGGCCGCCCGGAGGAGCCACTCGGCGGTGTCGACCTTCCCGCGGATGTCGCCGGGGCCGACGCCGTACCGCTCCGCGATCCGGTCCTCGTCCACCTCGTTAGCCCAGTCTTCGAGCAGGCGCCCCGTCTTCAGCGCGGCGAGCCAGTCCTCGAAGCGCACGTCCTCGTACTCGGAGGGCACGTCGCCGAGGAGCTCCGCCTCGTGCTCGTAGCAGACCTCGGTGTACTCCTCGCGGTCGCCCGACTTGAGGTACAGCTCGTAGGTGTCGGGCGTCCGGCTGACGAGGTGGTAGAGGCCGAGCGGCGTGACCGCCGGGGCGGCGTCGCCGGCCGACGCCGGCCCCTCTGAGGCGGGGTCGTCCGGTTCGTCCTCGCCGGCGCGAGTGTACGTGGTGAACCCGGGGTCGTCGGCGTCGGCGGTCGGGTCGTGGGCCGCGACGAACTCGCCGTCCGCGTCCGCGGATCCGACAGGCCCGGACCCGTCGTCCGCGACGGTCCGAAGCCCGTCGAGTATCTCGGCCGCGCTCATCGGGTCGAGGTAGAGCCGCGAGACGGTGTGACCGATCCCGGTCGCGGCGAGGCCCTCGCTCCCGCCGTCGCGGTCGCGCTCGACGAAGCCGTTGACTTCGAGGTAGTCGAGGACGGTGTCGGTGACCGCCGCGAGCCGCCCCTCGTCGTCGGTCTGCGTGGCGTAGAGCGTGTTGTCGAGGAACGAGAGGAGCCCGTCGCGGGTGGCGGCGAAGCCGGACGCGACCGTCGCGAGGACGTGGGTGCGGAGGGCGGGCTCGGCGGCGAGCTTCGAGCGGACGGGTTCGGCCTCGGCCCAGACGTACCGCTCGAACAGCTCCTCGCGGGTGTCGGCGTTGTTCGCGAGCAGCACCGCCTCGCCGTAGGGGTCGAGGCCGGGGCGGCCCGCGCGGCCGCACATCTGGTGGACCTCGAGCACGTCGAGCGGTTTCATCCCGCCGAACTCGCCGTCGTAACGCCGCCAGTCGCGGACGATCACGCGGCGCGCGGGCGTGTTGACGCCGGCCGCGAGCGTCGGCGTCGCGGAGACGCACTTGATGAGGCGGTCGCGGAAGGCGTCCTCGACGAGGCTGCGGTGCTCGCTCGCGAGGCCGGCGTGGTGGAACGCCGATCCCTCCTCGACCGCGTCGGCGAGGTCCTCGGAGGTGTCGGTGTCGGAGACGCCGCGGATCTCCTCGGCCAGCTCGCGGAGGCGGTCGCGCTCGTCGCCGGTGAGCCGCGGCCCCGTCACGTCGGTGAGCTTGCGGGCCGACGACTCGGCGTTGCGCCGCGAATTGACGAAGACGAGCGAGGAGCCGCCCTGGCCGTCCTCCTCGGTGTCCAGGGCGTCGGCGACGAGCCTCGCGGTCTGGTCCTCGCCGCGCTCGACTGGGACCTCGCGCTGGCTCCCGTCGTCGAAGTTGATCGCGTTGCCGAAGTGGACGCCGGTGTGGAGCTCGATCGGTCGCCAGTCGGACTCGACGAGTTCGGCGT